>DASZGZ010000255.1:0-3287 GCA_035938355.1 Acidobacteriaceae bacterium | reverse complement strand
CTCGCTGCCGCGCTCGCGAAATACGCATAGCCTCACTTCACTTCAACTTCCGGCTTGCCGCCTTCCACCTGCCGCGCGCGAAACATTCCTAGTGTGTTGTAGCTCCACACCGGGTCGCTTTTCTGGTCGAGGACGATCACGCCGCCCTCGCCGCCCTTCAGCTTTGCGACCTCACCACGAATCACTTGATCCGCAGCGGCACTCGTGCTCATCCCCTTCAGTTTGACGAGCGCACAAATCTCCTTTGCGGCATCCAGCCGGATGAAGTATTCGCCCACACCAGTTGCGGAGACCGCGCACGAGTCGTTCGCCGCATACGTGCCCGCGCCAATCACTGGCGAATCCCCCACGCGTCCGGGTAGCTTGCCCTGCATTCCCCCGGTGGAAGTGCCCGCACTCACGTTGCCGTGGGCGTCGCGCGCGACTGCACCGACTGTCCCAAAGCGATGCGCAAAGGGTGCCACACTTTGCGGGACTGCTCGGGCCTGTGGAGCAGCAGGTACGCCTGAGGGCCGCGGCGGAATGGGCTTGCCCTGCTCACGCAACACACCCAGCAGCTCTTGCCAGCGCATCTCGATGAAAAAATAGGAAGGCGGCATCTGCGGCAGGTGTTGGCTTACCGCGAAGGCATCTGCCCCCGGTCCCACCATCATCACGTACGGCGAATGCTCCATCACCGCACGTGCGAGTGAGATCGGATTCTTCGTCGCGCTCACTCCGGCTACCGAGCCAGCCTCAAGTGTCGCGCCATCCATGACCGCCGCATCCATCTCATTTTTGCCCTCCGCATCGAATGCCGCTCCGCGCCCAGCGTTGAACAGAGGATCGTCCTCCAGTATTTCGATTGCCGCTTCCACGGCGTCGATGGATCGCCCGCCTTTGCCGAGGACTGCCGCGCCGGCATCCAGAGCGCGTGCCAGCGACGCGTGGTACGCGGCTTCGGTCGCCGCATCCATATGCTGCCACTCCTCTTCGCCCGCTCCGCCGTGGATTGCGATCGCCCATTTTGTCGTGTGTGCCCGCGCTGGCTGCGCGAACAAAGCAGGGGTGCAGGCCCCGAGGCAAAGCATCATCAGTAAGCACGGGGCGCTCGCTCGAAACGTCATCGTCACTCTGCTGCTCCTGCCATGCTGGGCAGCGTTGCTGCATCCAGCGTCTGAATTTGCAACGCTTTCTCGAGCGCCATCGCGTCGGTGCCGCCCTCGAGCGGAATCGTGCGACTTTCCCCTGGCAGCAGGGTGAACGCGTTATCAGCGAGTGTGACGTCCTGATCGCCGAACGAGATCCACACATCGCGTGCCAGCGTGTCGGCGTGCAGCGTCACTTCCAGGCCATGTGCACCTGCTGTCACATGCGCGGTCACCTTCGCCTGAGGCAAACTGAGATCGCGCGCGGCGCGGAAGTACGAAATGTGGCGTGATACGACCTTGCTGTCCACTTCCAAAGTGAAGGCAACGAGTGTCTTCGTCGGATCCGCGCCCTTCAGCAGCGCGTCATCGTTCAGTGAACTTAGACGGACGCTCGAGAGCGGCGCCAGCGTCGATGGGGTGGTCGATTCCCAGAGCACACGCCCATCGAAGCTCATCACCTGCATATGCACGTTCGCTTGCACTGGCGTCGTTCGGTCGTTGATCGCATAGACGTTGGTTGTGCCGTCCTGGCGAATTGGTGCGATCAGCAGATCGTTGTAGAAGCGGCGTGCGTGGAACTGGAGCGCCTTCCATCGCCCGAACGAATCGATGCTGGCCCAGGAGGCGGCTGGCCAGCAGTCGTTGAGCTGCCAGTAGAGCGAACCCATCGACCTGGGGCGGCTCGCACGCAGATGCTCCGCTTCAAGTTCAATCGCCTGTGCCTGCATCACCTGGCTCAGATAGACGAAAGCAGCGAAGTCTTTCGGCTCGCCATAGTAGCGCCGAAGGTAGACGAGCAGCCGATCATTGCCATTACCATTCGCGAACTTCTGGTGCGCCCGCATCACCGGCGAGTCGAGCGTCTGCTCCTGCGGCGTTGCGAAGGCGCGGATAGTCCGCATATCCGGCAGAGCCTCGAATCCGTATTCGGAGACGAACCGCGGCGTGTCCTTCAGGTAGTCCTCGATTGGCGCGGAGCCGGACCACACGCTCCACGAATGCACATCGCCGTTGTCGTTGTTATTCGCCTCCGCCTCGTGGTCTGCGCTTGGAGTGCTCGGCCAATAAGGCACCTCGGGGTCATGAACTGCGACAGTGCCCTTGAGAATGTCGTCGAAGAGCAGGCTCATGCCGGTCTCGATTTTCGCGCGCTCAGCAGGAGAAATATTTTCCTTCAGCAGCATCCGGTCTGGCCACGCATCCCACCCTGTCTCTACTTCGTTGTTACCGCACCATAGCGTCAGGCTGGGATGATCGCGCAGCCGGTCGACCTGCTCGATCGCCTCCTGTTCCACTTTTGCGCGGAAGTCCGGATCGTCGGGCGGGATGGCGCCTCCGAACATGAAGTCCTGCCACACCATCAGGCCTAGCCGGTCGCACTCGTCGTAGAAATCGTCGCTCTCGTAGTAGCCGCCGCCCCACAGCCGCACCATGTTCATATTCGCGTCGCGCGCCGATTGAAGTACTCCGCGATGCTTCTCAGGGGTGACGCGGTCGGGAAAGCTGTCGAAGGGAATCACATCGGCGCCCTTGGCGAAGATCGGCACGCCGTTCACCTCGAAGCCAAAACTCTTGCCCCACTGGTCTTTGTCGCGCAGCAGGTGGACAGTGCGCAGCCCCGTAGTGCGCTCCGCAGTGAAGGCTGCATGGCCTACCTTTACCTTCGCGGACACCTGGTAGAGGTTCTGCGGTCCATAGCCGACTGGCCACCATCGCTCGGGGCCGTCAATCACAATCGGTACATGAATGGTGTTGCTGCCGGGCACGAACTGCGCAGTAACTTCAGGGAGGGCGACGCGCTCTCCCTTCGGGCCCACATATGACACCGACACGGTGCCTTTTGTAGCAATTGACAATTCGACTCCTATCTGTGCATCCAGCGAGGCTGTATCGGCGGTGACAGAGTTCTGCAGTACATGCAGCGTCTCCAGACGTGCCTCATCCCATGTCTCCAATCGCACCGGCTGCCAAATTCCCTCGGTCACGTACCGCGGGCCCCAGTCCCACCCGTACTGATAGGCAGCTTTGCGGATGTAGTTAGCCGTCTGCACGCCTTTCGGCTCGTCGCCGAAGGCAGAGTCGAATTCACCCGGCAATTGAAACGCGCGCTTGAGCGTGGCGGGTAGCAGCCGACGGATCGGCGACGCGAAGGTCACT
>DASZGZ010000254.1:0-4004 GCA_035938355.1 Acidobacteriaceae bacterium | reverse complement strand
CCTCTAAGCGACGATGAAATCTAGTCGTCGAAGTCATTTTCGTCGCCCGCTGTCGTCAACGGCACCTCTACGTCGGCAGTAACGGCCAGTGGATTCCGAGTAAACACGAGCGGAACAGCGCACGATTGCGCCACAGATCCGGATACAGACATCAGTTCGGCCACATTATGCTCACTTACGCTAAAAATCCGCCGGGCTTTCCCCCGTGGGCGTGTCATTCGTAGCGCAACGCTTCAGCGGGTGGGACTGCGGTTGCGCGCCTTGCCGGCAAGAAACAGGCTGAGAGTGCGCTGACGATGAGGAGAGCGGCCGCGGAGAGCAGTCCAGTTGCGGCAAAGACGCTATGCATCCACTGGGCGAGGGCGGCGCCGAGAAAACTGTCGAGTGCGAGGCCGACTGCGACACCTATGACCGTGCTTACGAGCGCGACACGTGCAGCAACCCAGAGAACGTGCATGCGCGGTGCGCCTAGCGCGAGGCGCACACCGAACTCCGTAGTGCGCTGGGCGACACTATACGCGACGACGCTGAAGATGCCGACGAGAGCCAAGGCGAGCGCCATTGCGGAGAAGACGCCGAAGAGGATGGAGAAGAGACGCTGGCGGCTGTATTGCGCGTCGCGCTCGATGGCTTCGTTGAGGGTGAAGGTGCCGTTGGCAATTTGCTGGTCGGGCGCTACGGCGGCGACGGCGGCGCGGATGGAATGCAGATAGGAGAGCGGCTCGCCGTGAGTGCGGATGAGGAATTGCGCGAAGGGCGCGATCAGCGTGGTGTAGGGGAGATAAATGGCGGGGACCACGGGGCGATCCACACCGTCGTTGCGCGCATCCGCGACGACACCGACGATGTTGCGCCAGCCGGTGCTCTGTGCGGAGAGAGCGTCAAGTGGGCCGACGGGGTGCAGGCCGGTGACGCGGAGCTGGTGGCCGATCGGGTCGGACTGCGGCCAATAGCGGCGCGCGAAGCTTTCATTAACGATAGCGACGAAATCACCACGCGCGTTTTCGGTGGCATCCCAGATGCGGCCACGGCGCAGCGGCATCTGCAGCGTGGCGAAATACTCGGCACTGACCAAATGGATGCGCGCCTCCTGGTTCTCGCGATCTTTGCTGCCGGAGATATCGATGGCCACCTGTTGACCGCTGTACGGCGGGGGCGGTCCGACGGAGACGCCGCGAACGCCGGGCTCAGTGGCAATCTTGTGCTGAATTTGATCGATGAATGCAGCGCGCGCCTCCCGGGACTGGATGCTCTTCCAGGCGCGGGCATCTCTGAAGTGCATCACGATGCCGGCCTGCATGACGTGGTCGGGCTCATAGCCGAGGGAGACCTGGGTGAGATGGAGGAAGTTGCGGATCGCGGTTCCTGCGGTGGCCATGAGCAGGAGGGTGAGGGCGACCTGCGCGGCGATGAGCGCGCTCCAGCGATGTTTTGCGGGCGCGGCGGCGAGGCCCTGCATGCGCGTGGGGAGGGTGCCTGTGAGATCCGGATCCGAGAGACGCAATGCCGGGAAAAGACCGAAGAGGACGCCACAGAGAAGCGCGAGCGCGACGGAGAACGCGAGGATGGGGAGGTTGATGCGAAGGACGGATTCGGCTGGAAAGTAATCAGGAGAAAGCACCAAGGGAAGCTTTGCAAGCCAATAAGACGCAGCGACGCCAAGGACGGCGCCGGCGCAGGAGATGACGACCGCCTCGACGAGCAACTGGCGTAGGATGCGCCAGCGGCTGGCGCCGATGGCCGAACGCACGGCAAGCTCATGCCGGCGGGCGCGGCCGCGAGCGAGCAACAGAATGGAACAGTTTGCGCAGCCGATGATGAGTAGCAGCAGGACGCCGGCGAGCAGGAGCATAAGGGTTCGGCCGGTGTTCTCCTGGAAGGGCACGATGATGGGCTGGAGCTGCAGATGCCACTTCTCGGGAAAGTGATTGGGATTCTCCTTTGCGAACTGGCGGACGATCGCGTTGAGTTCCGCATCCGCGACAGCCGGACTCACGTGGGGTTTGAGCTTGATCCACGGGATATAGGGCGCGGTCACCGGCGGGTTCACGGTGTCCTGTAAAAGGCTGCGCGGCAGATAGACGTCACCGACGCCCGTGGTGTCGTTGAAGGCGAAGCTGCGGGGCATGACGCCAACGATGGTGTATGGGGTGTGGTCGAGTTCGAGCGTACGGCCGATGACATGCGGATCGCCGCCGTAGCGGCGCTGCCAGAACTTGTAGTTCAGGACGGCAATGTGCTGGCCTGAGCCCTGATCATCGAAGGGCTCGATGCCGCGTCCCAGCAGAGCGTGCACACCGAAGAAGCTTCCCGCGTTGCCCGTGAGGTAGGCGCCGACGACATCTTCAGGGAGCGCGCCACGGGTAATCTCCATATTTCCGCCGGCAAAGCCAAGCAGGCTTTCGATCGATTTGGCGCGTTTGAGCGTCTCAAACTGCGGTTTCATCGTCGCGAACCAGCGCGGCTCATCCGGTTGCTGTTCATTGATGACGACAGGGTTCATGATGCGGTCGGCATCGGCATAGGGGAAGGGATGGAGCAGCACGGCGTAGATGAGCGAGAACATGGCGGTGGTGGCGCCGATGCCGAGGGTGAGTGAGAGAACGGAGACGGCGGCGAAGCCGGGATTGCGGCGCAGAGCGCGGAGCCCGTAGCGGATGTCGCCGCCGAGTTCGTCGAAGAGGCGCAGTCCGACGGCATCGCGGTAGGTTTCGTTCAGCGTCGCAGGCTGGCCGAGGTCTAGGTGGGCTTTGCGATGCGCCTCTTCGGGTGTGAGGCCCTGACGTATGAGATCTTCCACATAGGCCTGCTGGTGTGAGCGGAGTTCTTCTTCGATGTCACCGCTGCTGCGCGGTGCGATGGAGCGCCAGAGATTGCGGAGGGAGGCGAGAAGGCTCATAACTCGTCCGCCTTCTTGTCGAGGATGCTGGCGACGACGGCCGCCATGTCGGTCCACTTCGCCGTCTCGGCTTTGAGCTGGCGCGTACCTGCGCGGGTCAGGGAATAGAAGCGGGCGCGACGGTTGTTCTCCGACTCGCCCCACTCACCGGCGATCCAGCCGCGGTGCTCCAGGCGGTAGATCGCGGTGTAGAAGGATCCTTGCAGGATTTCGAGGCGTTGGTTGGAGATTTGCTGGATGCGCAGCAGAATGCCATAGCCGTGCAGCGGACCGAGTGAGATGGATTTGAGGATGAGCATCTCGAGTGTGCCCTGGGGGAGTTCTACTTGCTTTTCCATGCGCTCTCCTATTTGGAATAGGAGAGTATGCCATGCTCTCCTTTCCCGTCAAGGAGACGGCTGGCCGCCGCGGGCGGGCGGCGCTTTTCGCGCGCTTTGTGTGGTTCGCTTTGGTGGTTTGAGGTCATTTCTGCCTCATCGGGATGGGGCTTCGGTCTAAGCTCGTCGACAGCGGTGGCTCTGGCACAGCAGCTGGGGTCTTGGTGTGGTCGAACTGAGTCAAAAGGATGCCTGACGGCGCTCATGGCCATTCAGGCCGCCCAAAGGTTGACAGTTTCAAGCTATTGAAAACAAGGGTGCTATCCGCGTGTCAGAAGGGCGGCTATTCGATCGGCGTTTGCCTCGCTAGAGTCGTACGGTCCGTCGATTAGGGTCCGAAGGGCGGGCTACGATTTGTAACAACAAGGAGGTGGGTTATGTTATGTTCGGCCACTACAGCAGCGCCGCCGAGGTTGTGCGGCCTAGGCTCCGGTTCCTGGAAGAGCAAAACGTACCTCAGCCTTGCCAGCAGCCTAAAGGTCGTGGCGTTCTCTCTTTGTGCGAGCCTGTAACTCTTCGAGAAGATGCCTTGTGTAGATGCCGGTGGCAACGCACCGCGCACCCTGGTGAATCATCCGCAGCAGTATTTCCTCACCGTTCCGGTCGATCGATGTAACCTCGCTCAGATCGACGATGCGGAGCCGGTTCGTAGACCGGTCCAGCGACGAACACCAGTTTGTGCTCAATTCGGAGACGAACTCCCCCGTCAACTGACCTTGAAGTATCCA
>DASZGZ010000253.1:0-6549 GCA_035938355.1 Acidobacteriaceae bacterium | reverse complement strand
TTGCGGCGGCGGATCTGCCGTCGGCCGACCGCGGCACGATTGAATCGGCATTGGACGACGATTCCCTAGAGAATCGGTGAAGATAGTAGAGAGGCTTTCGAGGAGACGCAGTGGAACCTGAGTGTTATCCCAGCTCAATCGTGCCGCACACCAGCCAGCTCTTTCTTGACTACACCGAGAGCACTGAGCCGCTGACTCCGTTCTTTTCCATTGCCCCAACAAGCAAACGCTGGATAACCGAAGGACGCAAGCTGAGCGCAGAGCATCGCGGACGGCTGGCAGACTTGCTGGCCGTGCAGAATGCGGAGTTCAGCGGCGGCGCTGCGGCAACAGCGAATATTGAGAGGCTGCGTGCCGGAGCTTCGGCGGTTGTGACCGGCCAGCAGGTGGCGTTATTTGGCGGACCGCTGTACACGCTGCTGAAAGCCGCCACTGCGATTGCGAGGGCGCGAGAGGCGACGGAGGCCGGTTTCGATACGGTCCCGGTCTTCTGGTTGGCGACAGAGGACCACGACTTTGCTGAGATCGCCCATGTCGAGTTGCCGGCGCGCGATGGATTGAAAGCGGTGACGATCGGGCCGCCGCCTGAGGCGCCGTTGCCGGTCGGTGGGATTCGGCTGGGGCCGGAGATCGAGATAGCGCTGGCAAAGGTCGAGGCGCTGCTGGGTGAAGGCGAAGCGACTGCGTTGCTGCGCGAGGCCTACCTACCGGGGACCACCCTTGCCGGCGCATTTGGCAGCCTGATAGCGCGAGTGTTTTCGCGCTGGGGACTTATCGTCATCGATGCCGCGGCTCCCGGTTTCCACGCTTTGGGTGCGGAGGTGTTGGGGCAGGCAATCTGCAACGCAGATGACCTGCACGCCGCGCTGGTTCAACGAGACGCAGAACTGGTGGATCGGGGCTATCACGCCCAGGTGAAGGTGGGGGAGCAGTCGAGCCTTCTGTTCCTGATCGATGAAAAGACAGGAGCAAGACTTTCGCTGCGGCGTGTGCGGGCCGACGGCGGCATGCAGTGGAAGGCCGGCGGACGACACTATTCCAACGAGGAATTACTCGAAATACTTCAAGTGTCTCCTGAACGATGTAGTCCAAACGCTCTGCTGCGACCGGTGTTTCAGGATGCAGTTCTCCCGACCTCGGCTTATGTTGCCGGCCCGGCGGAGATTGCGTACTTCGCGCAGTCCGAGGTGCTGTACCGGGCGATGCTGGGACGGGCGACGGCGGTATTGCCGCGGTTCTCTGTGACGCTGGTGGAGCCCAAGATCGCTAACGTGATGGCGCGGCATGAATTGCGGCTGCCGGATGTGCTGACGAACGCGGACGCGCTGGCACAGCGGCTCGGGGCGCGTGCTATGCCGGTGGAAGGAAAGCGAAAACTGGCGACGGCAGGGAACTCGCTGGATGGCGAGCTGACCGCGGTGACCGAGTGGATGGCGCAGATGGACGCGGGGCTGGGGCGCGCGGCGACGACTGCGGCGTCCAAGATGCGATACCAGATGAACCGGCTTCGGAGGCTGGCGGCGCGGTATCAGTTGGAGAAGGAAACCAGCCTTGCCCGGCATGCGCAGGCCATCACCCAGGCGTTGTACCCGGAAGGCCATCTGCAGGAGCGCGCAGTGCCAGGCATCGCCTTTCTGGCGAGCCAAGGAACGCAGCTGCTAGACACGCTGGTCGCCGCGGCGAGCGATTCCTGTCCGGGACATAAGATGTTGCCGCTGTAAGGCCTCGCTGTAAGGCGCCCGGCGGTGGCGCTCCTGCAGCAGGAATCGCGAGCTTACAGAACGCGCGCCACCGGTGCCGGCTTGCCGCTACAATGGTGAGCCATGGCGAAACAGATGAGCGCATTCGAGGTGGCTTGCCCGGACTGCGGGGCGATCCTGAAGGTGGATCCGGAGACGCGCTCGGTGATCGGGCACAAATCGGCGCCACGCAAACGCACGTTCGAGGATTTTGAAGGAGCGGCGCGCGCGCTTCGGGAGCAGGAGGAGCGCAAAGAGAGCCTCTTCCGCCAGTCCATGGAGACCGAGCGAAACAAAAAAGATGTGATGGAAAAGCGCTTTGCCGAGGCGGTAAAGCGCGCGAAGGATGATCCCTCGACCGGGAAGCCGCTGCGGGAATTCGACCTGGATTGATGGCCGTATGGACGGATTTGAAAGGGGCGGCTGTAAGTCCGCAGGTGGCCGCCGGCTGCCAACCTGCATCCCATGAGTGAGCCGGCCGCTACACCAGCCGCGAGATAAATGAGGAAGGACGAAGATCCATGGCGAGCGATTTGAGCAAGATGGCGGGGCGACTGAGGGATTCTCTGGACGACAATCTGCCGGGCGGCACGAGCGCGTGGACGCGTGGTCTTGCTGCGGGATCGCTGCTGACCGGCGCTGTGCTGCTGGCCACGGGCCGCCGGCGGACTGGACTGGCAGTTACCGCTGTGGGATCTCTGGTGGCGTTGCTCGAAGAGTCGGACGCGGTGCGCGATCTTTGGGACAACCTGCCCGACTATATCCACACGGCACAGGAGGCGCTGGGCCGGTTTGAGGGCTTCGTGCAGGACCTCGCGGAGCAGGGCGACCGGATCCGGCACGTGATTCGCGAGCAAGCGCGGGTGTAGCGGACTGGCCGCGTTTTGCGGAATCAGTTCGTGCGTTCGATGAGATAGCGTGCGACCGCCTTGAGCGGCTCGGCGCGGTCGCCAAATATCGCCAGCTCCGCGAAGGCTTCCTCGATGAGACGCTGTGCGTCGGCGACGGAACCGGGAATACCGCGCATGGCCGGCCAGGTCGCTTTGCTGCTCGCAGCATCCTTGCCGGCTGTCTTACCGAGTGAGGCGGCATCTCCCGTCATGTCGAGCACATCGTCGATGATCTGAAAGGCGAGTCCCGCCTTGCTTCCAAAGGAAGTGAGCGCTGCAACCTGCTGAGGAGTTGCGCCGGCAAAGATGCCGCCGCTGACCAGGCTGACGCGAATAAGCGCGCCAGTCTTGGCGCGATGGATCGCCAGCACGGATGCTTCGGTGGGCTGCGAGTGCTCGCCTTCGAGATCGAGCACCTGGCCGCCGATCATGCCATCGAGGGTGCCAGTGGCTTCGGCGATGAGCTGCACGATGCGGATGGCGGCGTCCGCCGGACAGCGAAGCGAACCGAGCACGGAATAGGCCCGGGTCTGCAGCGCATCACCGGCGAGGATGGCGATGGCTTCACCGTAGACGACGTGACAGGTGGGCTTGCCGCGCCTCAGATCGTCGTTGTCGAGTGCCGGGAGGTCGTCATGGATGAGCGAGTAGGTGTGAATCATCTCGATCGCCGATCCCAGGTCTTCGACGCCTGCGGGATATGCATCGTTGCCGGCTACCATGCGTGCGGCTTCCATGCACAGGATGGGGCGCAGGCGTTTGCCGCCGGCAAAGACACTGTGCCGCATCGCGCGATGGATGGAGACAGGTACCTGGTCGGAAGAGGGAAGAAGGCGCTGCAACGCCTGGTCCGTGAGTGCGGCACCGCTCTCCAGCAGTGCGCGAATGTCGGTCTGCATTGGGCTCATCATACCTGAGCTGCGGGGATGTTTTGCTTCGCGGCACGGCGCGCGGATGGGCGGGAAGATGCATGGACCGATCAAGTATGCTGGCCTTTGTTCCGGGAGAAAAACGCGCCCGGGAAAGGACCATACTCTTTGCGCATCCTGCTGCACGGGATCAACTACTCACCAGAGCTGACGGGTATCGGTAAATACTCGGGAGAGATGGCTGAGTGGCTCGCCTTCCGTGGGCATGGTGTACGCGTAGTGACGGCGCCGCCGTATTACCCCGCATGGCGGGTGCGCAGGGACTATCGCGCCTGGAGTTATAAGACGGAGCCGGGCGGTGTGCGAGTCTACCGCTGCCCGATCTTTGTGCCGCGGCGGCCCTCCGGGCTGACGCGCGTGCTGCATCTTGGCTCCTTCATGCTGAGCAGCCTTCCAATCATGCTGTCGCAGGCGCAGTGGCGGCCGGACGTGGTGCTGACCATCGAGCCGACACTGATGTCGGCAGTGTCAGGACTGTTGACGGCGCGGCTGGCTGAGGCGGTGGCGTGGCTGCACGTCCAGGACTTCGAGGTGGATGCGGCCTTCGGCCTGGGACTGCTGCAGGGCGAAGGGCATGCGCACAGGCTGGCCGAGATGCTGGAGCGGCAAGCGATGCGTCCGTTCGATCACATTTCAACCGTATCCGAAAAGATGATGCAGCGGCTGCCAGAGAAGGGCATTGCGATCGAGAAGACGGTGATGTTTCCCAACTGGGTCGACACCGAGGCCATTGCGCCGCTCGCAGGGCCGAGCCGTCTGCGGCAGCAGCTTGGTCTGGGGCCGGAGCGCGTGGTGCTGATGTACGCAGGGAATATGGGGATGAAACAGGGACTGGAAGTGCTGCCCCTGTTGGCACGCGAGTTTGCTTCGGATCCGCGCATCCAATTCGTGTTCTGCGGAGACGGCGCGTACCATGCGCAGCTTGCCGGCATGGTGCGGGGTGCAGCAAATGTGACTATGCTGCCCCTGCAGCCCTTCGACCGTCTGAACGATCTGCTGAATGCGGCGGACATTCATCTGCTGCCGCAAAGGTCCGACGCTGCGGACCTGGTGATGCCATCGAAACTGACCGGCATGCTGGCCAGCGGACGGCCGGTGATTGCCACGGCCGCGGCGGGTACTCAGGTGGCACTGGCACTGGGTTCCTGCGGCATCGCAGTGCCGCCGCTGGACGACGCGGCGCTGTTCCATGCAGTACGCACGCTGGCCGACGATCCGCAGATGCGCCACGCGCTGGGTGTCGCGGCGCGCGCTCACGCGGTGGAACACCTGGGAAGAGAGCGCGTGCTGGAGCGGTTCGAGGCAGAACTGCTGGCGGCTGTCGCGGCGCGTCGTTCGGCCCAATCCCGATAGAGCATTCTTCCTGATGCCGTGCGATGACAAGCTCCTCGCCGATGGCTTCGCGTTTACTTAAGGCATAACATCACTCGGCGCGCCTGCAATTCCAGGCGGAGTGCTTCAGAGAACTGGGGCCGTTCGCGCGTGGTACCGTATGGCCTGACGCATGAAGAAGGCACTCATCACTGGCATCACGGGGCAGGACGGCTCCTACCTGGCGGAACTACTGCTGGCCAAGGGCTACCAGGTCCATGGCATCAAGCGGCGGACATCGCTGTTCAACACCGCTCGCATCGATCATCTCTATCAGGACCCGCACGTGGAGCACCAGAAGCTGCTCCTGCACTATGGAGACCTGACCGACACATCGAGCCTGATCCGCGTGCTCCAGCAGGTGCAGCCGGACGAGCTGTATAACCTGGCGGCGCAGAGCCATGTCATGGTGTCGTTCGAAGAGCCGGAGTACACGGCGAACAGCGATGCCATCGGAACGCTGCGGCTGCTGGAGGCGATCCGCACGCTGGGACTGGTGGGGAAGACACGCTTCTACCAGGCGTCGACCTCGGAGATGTTCGGGCTGGTCCAGGAGATGCCGCAGCGGGAGACGACGCCGTTTTATCCGCGGTCACCGTACGGCGTAGCGAAGCTGTACGCGTACTGGATAACGGTGAATTACCGCGAGTCTTACGGCATCCACGCGAGCAATGGCATCCTGTTTAATCACGAATCGTCACGTCGCGGTGAGACCTTTGTGACGCGCAAGATCACGCGGGCGCTGGCGCGCATCAAGGTAGGGCTGCAGGACAAGCTCTACCTTGGGAACCTGGATGCGAAGCGCGACTGGGGACACGCGCGCGACTATGTGGAGATGATGTGGCTGATGCTGCAGCAGGATCAGCCACAGGATTACGTGATCGCAACCGGTCACCAGTACAGCGTACGTGAGTTTGTTGAGCACGCGGCGGCACATCTGGGCATAGATCTGCACTGGAAAGGTGTGGGGGCCGACGAACTTGGAATAGATGAGGAAGGCCGCGTGATTGTGCAGGTGGACCCGCGCTACTTTCGTCCCGCGGAGGTAGAGACGCTGCTGGGCGACGCTTCGAAGGCGCACCGTGAACTGGGATGGCAGCCACGGATAAACTTTGCGGAGCTTGTATCCGAGATGGTGACAGAAGACCTGAAGGAAGCGGAGCGCGACGCACTGGTGCATAAGCACGGCTTCAACGCGTTTCGCTACCACGAGTAGGCTGAGAGCCGATGAATCGGGACAGCAGGATCTTTGTAGCAGGGCATCGCGGGCTGGTCGGTTCCGCGATCACCGCGTACTTGAAGCAGCAGGGGTTTGCGCGCCTCCTGCTACGCGCGCGCGCGGAGCTCGATCTGCTGGATCGACGGGCAGTGGATGCATTCTTTGCGACCGAGCGGCCGGAGTATGTGTTTCTGGCGGCGGCGAAGGTGGGCGGCATCCTGGCCAACGATACCTACCCGGCCGACTTCATCCGCGACAACCTGATTTTGCAGACGAACGTGATCGAAGCGAGCCGGCAGACAGGTGTGCGCCGGTTGCTGTTCCTGGGGTCGAGCTGCATCTATCCACGGCTGGCGCCCCAACCGATCCGCGAAGAGTATCTGCTGACCGGACCGCTGGAG
>DASZGZ010000252.1:0-11244 GCA_035938355.1 Acidobacteriaceae bacterium | reverse complement strand
GTGCCAAAGAATTCTGCAAGTGCCCGGATAGTGATGGACATGCGTTCACTCGCTTTCGTGAAAGAAATGTGCGGCGAACGGATTGTCGCGCAAAACGGCGCGCGTGCAAAGTGAATTTGTCACTCCTCGCCGAACGAGTCTCCCTGAGTGCATGCGCCCTTCCGGGGTTATTGTGGGCCCCCTTTTACGCTCACATCGGATTTAACGTATGGAGTTACCGCGCTTCAGATGCGCAAAAAGATGTGTTTTCGGTAGAGCGGATAGAGGAGTCCGGCGTTAAGTACGACGATCGCGAGCGCATGTGTGAGCGAACCGATGCGCGGCGGGAGCCACGATGCGAATAGATATTGATGGGCCGCCTGGTGGAGCGAGATAGCGGCGCCGGCGACGTCGAGGTGGATGGCGTCAAGTGTCGCGGTGATGAAGCTGGAAAGGACGAAGGCAGAGATGGCATTGGTGCCGAAGATGCAGAGGAAATCGATGGCGGGACGTACCCAGCGCGACGCGCTGCGGAGATCGAGCAGCCAGTAGAGAATGCCCAGGACCAGTAGGCTGACGCCGCCGCTGAGCAGGCTGAAGGTGCTGGTCCAGATGCGCTTGTTGATGGGCATGAGGGAGGAGAGCGGCCAAGCGACCAGGAAGAGCATCGCGCCGAAGTAGAGGAGATCGGCGGCCTTGCTGCGGGCCGGGCGCGGCATGCGAAGCCACACGCCAGTGAGGACGCCGAGCAGGGTGTTAGCGATGGCGGGCAGGGTAGAGAGCAGGCCCTCGGGGTCGTAGGTGACGCCGTATCCGGGGGTGAGGCCCCAGGCCCAAAGATGGCGCGTCGTGAAGACCGCGCGGTCGATGTACGCGCCCAGGTAGCCGACCGAGTCATAACGCGCGGGGCCAAAGCCGGGGACAGGGAAATAACGTAACAGAGCCCAGTAGCCAATGAGAATGACGGCGATCAGGGCGGCAAGCTCCCCGGCGGTGCGGGTGCTTCTGCTCCGCGCGCCGGTTGCCAACGTGGCGTCCTCCCCGGCAGGACGGATCATGGCGAGATAAAGCAGTGCGGATGTCGCATAACAGAGCGCGATGCGCTGCAGGATGCCCGGAATCCGCAGGTGATGGAGGTCGTAGAAGGGAAAGCCGTTGACGAGCAGGCCAAGCACTATAAGGACGACGGAGCGGAGAAGAATGTGCGCGACGAGCCGTCCGCGGGTGGTGCCTCGCTGGAGGCGGCCCTGGATGGAGAAGACCGTGGAGACGCCGACCATGAAGAGGAAGGCGGGGAAGATCATGTCGGTAGGCGTGGCGCCTTGCCAGGCAGCATGGAGGAGCGGCGGGAAGACCGCGGAATATGTGCCGGGGTCGGTGACAAGAATCATCGCCGCGATTGTGGCGCCCCGCATGACGTCGAGAGACAGCAGGCGGGGAGCGGAGACAGCAGGGGTCGAGGCGACGGCTCTGTTGGCCGTGAGGGCGGGGGAGAGGACTTCCTGATGCGCGGCCTTCAGCATGTGGACTCCTCCGAAATGTGGATAGATTATGCACGTGCGCAAAGGTTTGCGCAAAGGGAATTGTGAGGTTTAGATCCAAAATAGTATTGCGCATAAGTAGCGTTCGCAACCGCGGAGGACACGACTAGCTATTCGAGGTCGCAGCTAACGGGAGAGGGGGGCGAATACCACGAAACAGCGCTTCAGCGACTCATCGGCCGTACGTTTCCGCAGGGGCGATAGCCGACGCAGTGTATGCGGATGCGCTCAAGCAGAGCTACCCCTCCCGCTGTTTCCGCCAGCGGTGAGTGCAATCGAGACTCAGTGCACGTGGGCGATGTCGTCGTTCATAGAGAACTGGTCCTTGAGGTTGTCTTCGTAGGGGAAGACATGGATCATCCAGCTGAAGATGACGGGGAAGAAGGTGCCTCCTTCAGCTTTGCAGGCTTCGGCGGTGTGGATGGAGCCAAACATGCCGAATTTGGGATGGGCGCCGTGGTATTCCTTCACCTTGTTTGCCGGCGCAGCGCAAAAATTCATGTGCTCGTGCCACCGTGCGATGCTAAGGGGCACCCGCTGGTTCAGCTCATCTTCGCTGGCGCTCGTGCTGTCGGTGAACATCACACCCTCCAGCCGGAAGTGCTGAGTGGGCGTCTGGTAGTAGAGCAGCGCCGATGGCCTCGTCGGATCGAACCCGGAGTCCGCTGACCGGGAGTTCGCCGCGTTGATGAAGTGATACTGCGGTTGTACCACTTCCGGATTCGCCTGGATGTATCCGTCGGCGATGGCCTTCTTATAGTCCTGATACTTGTCGATGGCTGCTCTCACCTGCGCCACGAGAGCTTGGGCGCGCTTCTCGTCACCGGGCTGTTTTGGCCGCAACGGGGTGACGCACATGTGATTCGTCATGCCTCCCATGCTGGCGCCCATCACGCTCATGCCCTTCATGTTGGAGCCCATGTCGTCGCACGGGTGACCGGCGGGGTCGGTCGTTGTCATGCCGGGCATGCTTTGCATGGGCTGTTGCCATGCCCGTGCGTCCTGCGCGGCGAAGCAAGTGGCTGCAAGGAAGAGCATCCAGAATGAGGTGCGTCGGAGGCGTGCTGCGAACATGAGGCCATCCTCTGTGTGCAAAGTTGATGCAGTTAGCCATCTATTGAGACGCCGCGCCGTCGGCTCCGGATCCAGTGGCCTTATGGATTGAGAAGTAAGTGGTCCTATTCTTGCGGTCAGAAGTTTGTGGTCTCCAAAATGGAGGCATTCGGGGAATTTATGCGAACCACTTGCAGCACGAAGCACTTATGATGAGCTATGACGAAGCTCGCCGGTGCATTCACTCCCGTGATTCCGATGGATCGCCGCAGCGATCAACCGCTGAACGCACAGGTATACAGGGCGCTGAGGAGTGCGATTACGCGTGGCAGCCTGCGGGGAGGCCAACGCGTACCATCGTCGCGCGCCATGAGCGCGGAGCTGAACGTTTCCCGCATCACCGTGCTGGGCGCATACGCGCAACTGCGGGCGGAAGGCTACTTCGAGACACGTAAGGGCGCGGGAACATTTATCAGCGGCTCGCTTCCCGAGCATCTGACGCAGGTGAAACGGCCAGCGGTGGGTCGTGCGCAGAAAGCTTCCGGGCCACGTCCGGTCGCCCGGCGGGCGCTGTTGTACCCGGACAGACCAACGCGGCCCTGGGTTGCGGGACTGGGTGCCTTCGCGGTGCATCAGCCGGCGTTTGAGGAGTTTCCTTACACCACCTGGTCGCGGCTGGTCACGCATCATTCGAAGAACCCCAACGCCCGCGCCATACACTGCATCGATCCGATGGGCTCGCGGCGGTTTCGCGAAGCAATCTGCGACTACCTCCGGACGGCGCGCGCAGTGCAGGCGGAGCCGGAACAGATCATGATCGTCTCCGGCTCACAGCAGGCGCTGCAGATCACCGCGAACGTATTGCTGGATCCGGGAACGCCGGTGTGGATGGAGGAGCCGGGCTACCGCCTCGCGCGCGACGTATTTCTTGCGGCGGGGTGCCGTCCTGTCCCCATACCGGTGGATGCGGGGGGACTGAATGTAACTGCCGGGATCAAGCGATGCGCACACGCACGGGCTGCGTATGTAACGCCGTCTCATCAGTATCCGTTAGGCAGCACAATGAGTGCCGCCCGCCGGCTGCAATTGCTGAACTGGGCGCAACAGCAAGGAGCGTGGATTATCGAGGACGACTACGACAGCGAATATCGCTTCGAAAGCGCGCCCGTATCTTCTCTCCAGGGGCTGGACACGAACGAGCGCGTGATCTACATCGGGACGTTCAGCAAGGTGTTGTTCGCGTCGCTGCGGCTGGGCTATATGGTGATCCCTCCGGATCTGGTGGAACGCTTTGTGGCGGTGCGGTATGTGATGGATATCTTTCCGCCATATCTGTATCAGGATGTCGTTGCGGATTTCATACGGGAAGGCCATTTTGCACGGCACATCCGCCGGATGCGCCTGCTTTACAGCGGCAGGCGCAGGGTGCTGGTGGAACAGTTGCGCAAGGTGTTCGGGGACACATTCGAGATCCATGGCGCCGCCGCAGGCATGCATTTGACGGCCGCATTCCATGGCGACCGCGACGACGTTGAGATTGCCACGCGCGCGGCGGCCCAGGGGCTGTGGTTATGGCCGCTGTCGGCAAACTATGCAACCAGACACGACCGCAAGGGCTTCATTCTCGGTTATGGGAATGTGGGTCTACAGGCCATACCCGCCGCTGTGGAGAAGCTGCGCGTCGCAATGGCGCGCGAGTAAGTCCGGGCCTTTCAACAAAACGGCCCACGATGGTGATCATTGATGACCATCGTGGGCCGTTCGGCGGTCGTTAGAGGTTACGCCTGAGTCGTGCGCGTATGCAGAGGCCTGTTCACGGTTGAGCTACAGACGTGAGCCGGCGGAACCGATATGCGAACGCGACATGGGCGCAATATAGTCCCGGATTCGCAGGCGTGTCCATATATCCGCGAGAATTTTCATTCACTCGTGATGACATGCATTGCTCGGAGAGAAGAAGTGAGGCGGAGGCCTATAATCGGCGCCATGGCGGAGCAGGGAAACGCAGCATCGAATACAACGACGGCGGGCAAACGGCGCCGTTACTGGAACTGGCTCTTGGCAACCCCTCTGCTGCTTCTAGTGTATCCAGGGTTCTACGCGCGGTTGACGCCGGAGCTCTTCGGCTTTCCCTTCTTCTACTGGTACCAGTTCGCGGTGGTCGTGGCAACGGCGCTGCTGACCGGCGTGGTGTATTGGTTGACGCGCAATCCTGCAGAGGATAGCGCCAACAGCCGGTAGGGCATATCCAACAGGCACGTCGCCTAATTTTTGGACGGCGGACTGCTTTCCAGCTCCTTCAGATTTTGTTTTGCGTCCTCGTTGTCGGGGTTTATCTCCAAGGCCTTCTTGTAGTTTTCAATGGCCAACTGCTTCTGTCCCGACTTCATGTAAGCCTCAGCAAGCGCCGCGTGTCCGCTGCTCGTGTCGGGATAGATCTGCACCTCGAATTTGAGCAGGCTGACGGCTTCGGGCAGGGCATTGACGTTGATCAGATCTTCGCCCCACTCGGTGAGGGCTGTTTTGTCGAGCTTAAAGTCGGGACTGTCCTTCTGCATTGCCGCATAGATTGCGGAGGCATGATCGAAGCCCTGGCGGCCGAGTTCTGCGCGGAAGGCATCCATCGAGGCGGGCAGACCTTTCGCAGCGCGATACTTTACCCCCATCAAATGCGCAGGGACGCCGTTTTCCGCGGGCGTCTTCTTTAGATAGGCCATCGCTTCTGCGTCGTGCTTCAGGTAAGCATCGAGAAAATGGAGCGTATAGCGGGCGACCCAGGCATATCCGGGGATGCCATCTTCGCGGGCATAGTCGGCGTTCTGTGCGTCTGGAAATTCCTTCCAGGTATCTTCGTTGCGCTGGTACATGGAGCTGAACTCCGCATGGACCAGCCCCAGCATTCGCACGGTAATGAGATCGCCGTGCGTCCATGCGTTGAGCACGCTGGGACCATCGTTCTTGCTCTTGTCGTTCAAATAGCGAGCCTGCTCTTCCATCGTCATCCCACCTTGCGCAAAGAAGAGCAGAGGAGTGGTCATCTCTTCCGGATGCACATCGCCCGACTGCTTCACCAAACCGGGAAAGTAGCGCAAGCTTCCGTCGAAGGCGACCAGAGCGTCAATGCGGTTGTCTCGTGCTGCCACGAACAGGTTGGAGATGCCGCCCCAACTGAATCCGGCTACCGCAATTTTTGACATATCAGTATTCGACAGAGTATGCGCGTACCCGATGAGAAAGGAGATGTCGCGAGCCTGCGCATCAATGCCGGCAAGGTCCCCCGTCATATTCCGCGCGGTTGCTCCCATATCCGGACTCGCGACGACAACATATCCGTGGCTCGCGAGATATTCGCAGAGGTCGGCGTTCTCCCAGGACATGGCAGAGAAGCTCGGCGCATAGATAACGAGAGGAAAGCGTCCGGATTCGGGCTGCGCATCACGGACCGCCCATAGCGACTGTGCCAGCGTGGGCGCCATGCCCTTGATCCAATCCTGCGCGTCGTGGGCGAGCTGAGGCTTATCGAAGCTGGTTTCGGTGGCCATTAAGTTGCCGTAGTCGCCTGCGGTCATAGCCTTGCCGCTGCTCTTCTTTGCCGGGTACCAGATCAGCGTCTGCAGGGGACGGGCTCGCTCGCCCTGATAGGGCTTGCCGAGGTCGTTGATTTTGGAGCGGTAGATGCGCGAGTAATCGTACTGCTCGACAACCTTCAGCCCGACTGGGTAGGGACCGGGCTTCTCGGTGAAGTGGAACAGTGGGGGAACCTGACCGTGAGCAGCGGTCAAAAGGGCACAGATGGCGACAAAGAATGCGATCACCTTCCGCTCTGCGTACACCAAACACCTCCACGAGACAAAGACTGTTTGCCAAGGTAGCATTCACGGAGCTTTGTCAGTGGAAGAACCGTCAGTAGGGTGGTTCAGCCACAGTTCTAGTGGTCCATGTGCTGTTGAGACTGAGCTGGACAAGTGCGATAAACGCCGGTATGCCCATGGAGAAGAGCGCGATGAGCTGCAAGGCTGGTACAGAAATCAGGTGGCTCTGCGGCTGGTGTGCCGATTTGGCGGAGGCCTATAATGAAAGCCTTTACATGAGAGCATTCCCGGCATCTCTTCTTAGACAGGCAGGCCACGTGTGCAACTAACTTTCATCGACTGGCTGATCATGCTGGTCTACTTCGTCTTCGTGCTGGGCATCGGGTTTGCCCTGAAGCGCTATATGCGCACCAGCAACGATTTCTTTCTTGCGGGCCGGTCGATTCCGGCCTGGATCTGCGGGCTGGCCTTCATCTCCGCCAACCTGGGCGCTCAGGAAGTGATCGGGATGGGTGCGTCGGGCGCGAAATATGGAATCGCGACCAGTCACTTCTACTGGATCGGCGCCATTCCGGCGATGGTGTTTGTGGGCATTTTCATGATGCCCTTTTATTACGGATCGAAGGCGCGGTCGGTGCCGGAGTTTCTGAGACTACGCTTCGATGAAAAGACGCGCGGGCTAAACGCGATCCTGTTCGCAATCATGACGGTGTTCTCGAGCGGAATCTCGATGTATGCGATGGCGCTGCTGATACAGAACCTGCACATGCTGGACTCGCTGTTTCTGGCAGTGGGGATTCCCCTGAGCTGGATCTTCCATGTGTCGATCGCGATCAGCGCGGTGATCGTGCTGGCGTACATCTTCCTGGGCGGACTGACGAGCGCGATCTACAACGAGGTGCTGCAGTTTTTCCTGATTGTTGCGGGCTTTCTGCCGCTGGTGTGGATCGGGCTGAAGCACGTGGGCGGATGGAATGGCATCAAGCACACACTGGGTCCGGCGTATACGCATTCGTGGCGCGGGATGGAGCATGCCAGCACCAATCCGTTGGGCGTGGAGTGGTTCTCGCTGGTGATGGGGCTGGGCTTTGTATTGAGCTTCGGTTACTGGTGCACAGATTTTCTGGTGATCCAGCGGGCGATGGCAGCGGACTCAGAGGAGAGTGCGCGGAAGGTGCCACTGATTGCCGCGATCCCGAAGATGTTCTTTCCGTTCCTTGTGATTCTGCCGGGGCTGATCGCGATCAGCGTGCCGACCGTGCAGGATCATTTAAGTGGGAGGTCGACGGCGGTGTCCCACGCTGCGCCGCAGTCCAATACAAGCGCGGCGATTGCACAGACGAGAGAGAACAAGGGCGACGTGCGGGCATCAGCGACGGAGGGACGCGGGCTCATCCCGGTAAAGGTGAATGCGATCACGGGCCAGCCGGTAGTCGACCAGGATGGCAAGCCGGTACTGAACTACGACCTCGCCATCCCGAATATGCTGCTGCGATACTTCCCGACAGGGATACTTGGTCTGGGGCTCACTGCGCTGCTTGCGAGTTTCATGTCCGGCATGGCAGGCAACGTGACGGCATTCAACACAGTGTGGACCTATGACATCTACCAGTCGTACATCCGCAAAAACGAGACGGATGCGCACTATCTATGGATGGGACGCGTGGCGACGGTGGGCGGCATATTGCTGTCGATTGGCGCGGCGTACACGGTGACGAATTTCAACAACATCATGGACGCACTGCAGATGGTCTTTGCGTTCGTGAATGCGCCGCTCTTTGCGACGTTTCTGGCGGGAATGTTCTGGAAGCGGGCGACCGGCCATGCGGCATTCGCGGGGCTCCTGGCGGGCGTTCTTGCGGGGCTGGCACACATCGGGCTCACCTTGCCGGCGGGCGAGGGCGTGAGCGTGAAGGGCGGCTGGCTGGGCGTGGTGCATCGCTATCCGAGCGAGATGGCGCAGAACTTCTGGACAGCGATCTGGGCGTTCGTGGTATGCCTGATCGTGACCCTGGTGGTGAGCATGCTGACCAAGCCGCGCGAGGAGCGCGAGCTGGTGGGGCTGGTGTATTCGCTGACGCCGAAGCCGGAGGAGCACAATCTGCCATGGTGGAAGCGTCCAGTGACGCTGGCGGTGGTGGTTTTGGCTATGGCGGTGGCTTTGAATTTGATTTTCGCTTGATGAGCAGAGCAGAGCCTTACTCTCGAACGGCTTTAGGCCCTGCGATCAAGGACGTGCCGGCGCGGAGTAGTAGGACGACCGCGATGTAGGTGAAACAGTTCAGTATCACGGAGAATAGGGTGATCGCGATGCCTGGCAATGTATTTCGCCAACCCACGATGAGCATGACTGAGGACGGCCACAGTACATACATCAGATCTGTATGACCGACGCGCAGAACGCCAGACACTTTAAACCACATGAGAGCCACAACGATGCCAGACGTTACAAGGCCAAGCGCACAGCCGACAGCTATTCCGTGCCGAGTGGTCAATTTTGTGTACCTCCATCTGCCCTACACTAGGGTCGTCGATCACAGTTGAAGATTGGCTAGTTTTTACTATGAAGGAACCTAAAAGGAAACAACTCAGAAGCCCGGTCTTGGAGATGTTTTTGACCTATTGCAGCGAATTCCGAGGACGTGTTTGAGGGATACGAGGTACGCGATCTCCCGAGGAACGTGAAGGGCTCGTTGAGATGTTTGCGATCTATCCCTGACCAGAGCCGTGACGGGTCGCGCACAGAGGGATTAAAGAAGTAGCTGCAGAAGGAGATCGCGATGGGACTGGATATCCGGATACCGCTGGGGCTGATGTTTCTCGTTACGGGTGGATTGATGGCTATATATGGCCTGTTCACGCGAGGCAGCGCGATCTACGAGAAGTCGCTGAACATGAACATCAATCTGATCTGGGGTGGATTGATGCTGGTCTTCGGGCTGGTGATGTACATCATGGGCCGCCGTCCGCGGCGGCTGGTAGCGAGCCAGGTGCAGGGGACAGATCAGTCGCTTGGGCGTGGTGGCATGCACTGATGCACGCCCTGACTCCGCATACAATCGCGAGGTTCCCCACGCAGGCTGATTGCATCTCAGGAGTGGAGGTGAGGCGCGATGGGCGAGATAGTGCAGCTTCGGGCGAAGGATGGTCATGTACTGGACGCCTACGTAGTGCAGCCGGGAGTGCCAGCGAGGGGCGGACTGGTCATTGTGCAGGAGATCTTCGGCGTGAATGCGCACATCCGCGCGGTGGCAGACCGGTTTGCGAGCGACGATGGCTTCGTGGTGGTCGCGCCCGCGCTCTTTGACCGGATCGAGAGGCGTGTCGATCTGGGCAGTGACGGCGAGGACATGCAGCGGGCGATGAACATTCTGAAGAGTTTTGATATTGAGACCGGCGTGGATGACGTTGCGGCAGCGGTACAGTGCGAGCGATGCTTTGGCAACGTAAAGAAGATTGGTGTGGTGGGCTACTGTCTGGGTGGGACGCTGGCGTGGCTCAGTTCGGCGCGCCTGCCAATTCATGCAGCGGTCGGCTACTACGGTGGCAGGATTGCGCAGTACGTCAATGAGCAGCCGAAAGTGCCAGTGATGCTCCACTTCGGCGAACTGGACAATCATATTCCGGCGAGCGAGGTGGACAATATCGCGAAGGCTTATCCGGAGGTGCAGATCTATCGCTACCACGCGGGTCACGGCTTCAACCGCGACGGGAGCGCGGGCTATAGCGCGTCCTGTGCGATGCGGGCGCGCGAACGGACACTCGCTTTCCTCCATCAGCATCTCGCTTGACGCGCTGCCCGCAGATTTCCTCACACTCCGCCGCTACACTGAAAAGAGATGAAGCGGCGCGAGATTGAGCACTACGAGATTCTGAAAAAGCTGGGCTCCGGCGGCAGTGGCGTGGTCTACCTCGCCAACGACACGCTGCTGATGCGCCCGGTCGTGCTGAAAATCTTGAAGCGTGGCGCGCTGGCTATCGAACAGATGCGCACGACGGTGCTGCGCGAAGCACGGCTGGCATCGGCGATTGAGCATCCGAATGTCTGCGCAATTTATGAAGTCGGCGAGTCGGCCGACGAGGCGTACATCGTCATGCAATACGTGCCCGGGCGTTCGCTGGATCGCGTGATCGCGCAGGGACCTGCGAATGTGCCGCTGGTGCTCTCCGTCGGGATCCAGATCGCGGACGGGTTGAGCGCGGCGCACCAGATCGGCATCTATCACCGCGATCTGAAGCCGGCCAACGTGATGCTGACCGACGGCGGCCTGGTGAAGATTCTCGACTTCGGGTTGGCACGGCGCAAAAATCCGGACGAAGCGGAGTTCGATCCGGCGCAGCCGACGCGGCGCAAGCAGGGGGCGGTGGCGCGAACGTATTCAGTGCGCGGCGGCACACTGGCTTACATGGCGCCGGAGCAATTTGTCACAGGGCAGAGCAGCGTGCAGAGTGATCTGTTTGCTTTCGGCGTGATTCTGTATGAACTGGTAAGCGGGCGGCATCCGTTTGTCAGGCCCGATGCGGAGGAGTTGCAGGGAGTGCGCGCAATCCAGTTTGCGGATCCACCAGCACTTACTACTTGCTGCCCGGAGACGCCGGACGAACTGTCGAGTGTGATCGACCGCTGCCTGAAGAAGAACCCGGCGGACCGCTACGCATCGGCGGCGGAGGTGCGCGAAGCCCTAAAGACGATCATGCGCACGAAGCAGTTCGAGACTGGAATGCCCTTTGAGTTGCCGGCGAATGTGCCGCCGGCAGAGCAGGAGAAGCGCTCGACCGGAGTGCTTTCGATGCTGGCGGAGCGCTTTCGCGAGTCGGCGGATGAGCAGGCGAAGGAGAACAGCATCCTGGTGTTGCCG
>DASZGZ010000251.1:0-12448 GCA_035938355.1 Acidobacteriaceae bacterium | reverse complement strand
GTCGCTACGGGTGAAAAGGTCGATTAGGACCTGCCGTAGAGACGGACGCGCCGTCGGCGGGATGTGCCATCCATGGCAGACGCGCCGGTGGCGCAAGAGGTGGGGTTCGCTCCCTTTGGGGTCGCTCGCGTGTGGTCTAGTGGGCGACCTCTCCTATCCTGCATATCCTGAAGTACCGATAGGCCCACGGACCGGTTCTGAGCCAGCATTTTGGGCTGATTCGTGGTCGTTGGCGGCGGGAGGTTCGGGTTCGCGGCCTTTGAGGCGGTCGTACAAGTAGCTGTTGCTGATGGTGCCCAGGGATTCGTTGTAGAGGCTGGGCTCGCCGATGGCTTCGCGGAGTTCTTCGCTGAAGCGATGGATGGACTTGAGGGCGTCGGCCGTGGCGGCTACGCGGGCGGTGGTGGTCTCAAAGAGCTTCTGGTTGCCGTGGTCGACGAGGCGGGAGATCTTGCCGCGCAGGACCCAGCCGGGCGGCGTGATCCAGACGACGGGGTGCTGCTCGCCGTCGGCCGCGGTCTTGGGCGTGTATTTCAGATTCGGGGCGAGGATGGCGGCCGCGCCGTATTTGCCTACGGCCATCTCGTGTGCGACTCCGGGGCGCTCGCGGACATCGAACTGTTGGTCGCGAAGGATCTGAAGCACTTGCTCGAAGCTGCGGACGACGATTTTGGTGCGCATGGCGGGCTGCGTTCCTCTGGTAGGTGCCGGAAGGGCGCAGCGCTTACACTATTAAAGGGAGAAGGCGCTGCCGGTCCGGACCGGGTGTTTTCAGTGTCGCATATCGGATATGCCGTTTTCACAACAACGATGTCGCTGTTGTAAGTACTGCTGACGCAGCTGGCTCCGCTTTAGAAGCGGATGACGTCACGGCATTTGTGAAAACGGATAGAGGATTCGACGATGGCTACATCGACTGAGACACGACAGATTCTGGGCACGACATTGGCGGACCGCATCGGCAACACGCCGCTGGTCCGATTGGACCGGCTGACGGTAGAGCTGCCGGGCGTGAGCCTGCTGGGCAAGGCGGAGTGGATGAATCCCGGCGGATCGGTGAAGGACCGCGCGGCTTCAGGGATTGTAGGCGCGGCGCTCGAGCGTGGGCTGCTGGGCGGTGGCAAGCATCTGCTGGATGCAACCAGCGGGAATACCGGCATCGCGTACGCGATGCTGGGCGCGGCGTGGGGATTTCCGGTGACGCTGTGCGTCCCGTCAAATGTGTCGTCCGAACGCAAGCGCATCCTGGCCGCGTATGGCGCGAATGTGGTGTGGACCGACCCGAACGATGGTTCGGATGGGGCGATCCGCAAGGCTCGCGAACTGGCAAAGGACACCTCGCGGTATTACTACGCCGACCAGTACGGAAACAATGAGAACTGGAAGGCGCACTATCGCGGAACGGCGAATAACCCGGGCACGGCGAACGAGATCTGGAAGCAGACCGACGGACAGGTGACGCATTTTGTAGCCGGCCTGGGGACGAGCGGGACCTTTGTGGGCACGACGCGGCGGCTGAAGGAGCTGAACCCGCGCATCCAGTGCGTGAGCATGCAGCCGGATTCGCCATTCAACGGCTTTGAGGGGCTGAAGCATATGGCGACCGCCATTGTGCCGCCGATTTACGACCCGAGCCTGGCTGATCGCGATATCGGGATGGAGACCGAAGAGGCGTACGCGATGGCGAAACGGCTGGGACGCGTGGAAGGGCTGCTGGTGGGCGTCTCGGCAGCGGGCGCCACGGCGGCAGGGCTGCGCATTGCCGAGGAAGAGCATGCGCACGGCCGGGAAGCGGTGATTGTGGTGATCCTGTGCGACGGGGCGGATAAGTATCTGAGCGAGAGGTTCTGGGAGGAGTGAGCGAGCAAGTGGAGAGCGAAGCGACACTGACGCAGACAACGCTGCGGATGTCCGGCGAGTTGTACGAGACCATCCGCCAACACGGCGAGCGCACGTATCCGCATGAGTGCTGCGGCGTGCTGCTGGGCATCAGCGGCGAGGACGGCAACGCGGTGGAAGCGGCTGTGGAAGCTGGGAACACGCGTACGGATTCAGCCCACAACCGCTACAACATTGCGCCGCAGGAGCTGATTCGCATTCAGCGCCAGGGACGCGAGCGCGGGTTGGATATCGTGGGGTTCTATCACTCGCACCCGGACCATCCGGCGCAGTGGTCGAAGACGGACTTTGAAGAGGCGCACTGGATCGGCTGCTCGTATGTGATTACCAGCGTGGAACAAGGCACAGCCAAGGTGACGAATGCGTTTTTGCTGACGGGCACGAGCGAAGAGGACAAGCGCTTTGAAGACCAGCGCGTGGTGGTTGCGAGCGAGACGCGATGTTGACGCGTTCGACCGCCGTGCAGGCCCGGCGCCTGCATCCATAACGAAGCCACCAACACGAGGATGACAAAACGATGAAGATATATATCCCTACTCCGTTGCGGGCGTACACGGGCAAGCAGGACGCGGTTGAAGTGGGCGGTGCAACGATTCACGAGGCGCTGGGCGGGCTCACGTCCCGCTATCCTGACCTGCGCAAGCACCTGTTTACCGATGAGGGGAAGCTGCGCTCGTTTGTGAACGTCTATCTGAACGATGAGGACATTCGCTATCTGGATGCGAAGGAGCAGACGGCCGTGAGCGAGAAGGATTCGCTGTCTATCATTCCTTCTATCGCCGGCGGGTATTAGCCATACGGGCGGGCGGGACCTGCCGTCCAGGCAGATGCGCCTGCGGCGCGAGCTGATGGGTTCGCTGCCCTTGGTCGCTCACGCGTAGATGCTTGGTGCGCAGGGATGACGAGGATGTGTAAGGCATTGACGGCTGGCGTTCCGCCGTCCAGAGGAGATAGGTCATGGCAACAGTGGCAGAAGCGACAGCGGCAGTAACGTTGCCGGCGTTGACGCATGAAGAGATTGCGCGGTATTCGCGGCACCTCATCCTGCCGGAAGTGGGGATGGAGGGGCAGCAGCGGCTGAAGGCGGCGAAGGTGCTGTGCGTGGGCACAGGCGGACTGGGCGCGCCATTGCTGTTGTACCTGGCGGCGGCGGGTGTGGGCACGCTGGGGCTGGTGGACTTCGACACCGTGGATGCGAGCAACCTGCACCGGCAGGTGATTCACTCGACGCCGGACGTTGGGCGGCCGAAGCTGGACTCGGCTGCGGAGAAGCTGCAGGCGCTGAATCCCGAAATCAAGATCGTGAAGCACAACACGATGCTGACGTCGGCGAATGCGATGGAGATCCTGAAGGACTACGACATCGTGGCCGATGGCACAGATAATTTCCAGACGCGCTACCTGGTGAACGATGCGAGCGTGCTGAGCGGCAAGCCGAATGTGTACGCGTCGATCTTCCGCTTCGAGGGACAAGCGAGCGTCTTCGGCGCGCCCGATGGGCCTTGCTACCGCTGCCTGTATCCGGAGCCACCACCGCCGGGGCTGGTGCCTTCGTGCGCGGAGGGTGGCGTGCTGGGCATCTTGCCGGGACTGCTGGGCGTGATCCAGGCGACCGAGGTCATCAAACTGATTCTGGGAACCGGAGAACCGCTGATTGGCCGGCTGCTGCTGGTGGATTCACTGGGCATGCGGTTCCGCGAACTGAAGCTGAGGAGGAATCCGGAGTGCCCAGTGTGCGGTACGCATCCGACGGTGACCGCTTTGATTGACTATGACCAGTTCTGCGGCATTACGCCGCCGGCAAAGGAGACGACGCAGGTGGCAAATGTGCAGAATGGGGTCCCGCAGATTGGGCCCGAGGAACTGAAGCGGCGGCAAACGGCAGGCGAGGATGTGTTTGTGCTGGATGTGCGCGAGCCGCATGAATATCAGATTGCGAACATCGGCGGCCATCTGATTCCGCTGAACGATCTGCCGAAGCGTCTGAGCGAGCTGGATCGCTCGAAGAACATCGTGGTGCATTGCAAGTCAGGCGGCCGGAGCCAGAAGGCGTCGGAGTTTCTGCAGCAGCAGGGATTCCAGCATGTGGAGAATCTGGCAGGCGGGATCACGGCGTGGTCGGACAAGGTGGATCCAAAAATTCCAAAGTACTGAATCAGCAGAGAGAAGTTCATGCGAAGCGGGAGGATGATTCCTCCCGCTTTTGCTTTTATGGTGCGAGGACGGCGAGCTGGAGCTGGCGCCGGATGAAGTCGACCGAGGGCAAGACGTGGCTGAAAGAGCACGCGAATGCGTAATCAACCGGCGGTCATACCGCCGGTTTTTCATTTCACGAAAATTGCTACTCTTTCATGCAGATTTTCAGGAGGCATTCATGAACGGGGTATGACCGTGCGCCTATAACGGTCGGCGCCTGCCTGCGGGCATGCCATCTCCCTTGGAGGCTCCCCCATGAGTGTGAATCGCAGAGACTTTCTGCGCAGCGTGGCCAGCATTTCCGGCGCAACGATTGCGAGCGCCGTTGCTCTCGGCCAGACGGAACAGACGGAACAACTGGATGCCGCGCTGCCGAATCCTGAGCAATCGGGCATCGAGCATGTCGTGGTTGTGATGATGGAGAATCGCAGCTTCGACCATCTGCTGGGCTGGATGCCCAATGCTAACGGACGCCAGGCGGGACTCAGCTATCTGGACAACAGCGGAACGGCGCACGCGACTTACCGGCTGACGGATTTTGTTGGCTGTGCGCATCCCGACCCGGATCATTCCTTCGCAGGCGGACGTTCGGAGTACGACGGCGGAAAGATGGACGGGTGGCTGCGCACCAGCACGAATGACATTTTTTCCATCGGCTACTATGCGGAACAGGATCTGCCACTGTTCAGCACGCTGGCCCGCAACTACACCACGCTCTGCAACTATTTTCCTTCCATTCTTTCTTCGACGTTTCCCAATCGCGTCTTCCAGCACGCCGCGCAGACCGACCGGCTGAGCAATACGCTCGACCTTTCGACGCTTCCGACGATCTGGGATCGGTTGCAGCAGGCGGGCGTGAGCTCGAAATACTACTACTCGAATGTGCCGTTCCTGTCTCTCTGGGGCTTGAACTACATCGGCATCTCGGATCTGTACGCGCAGTTCCTGCTTGATGCTGCGGCGGGCACGCTGCCGGCTGTTTCATTTGTCGATCCGTGGTTCACCATTCTCGACGATGGTTCAGGGAACGACGACCATCCTCATGCCGATTTGCGCAAGGGGGAGATCTTTCTGCGGCAGGTGGTGACGGCGCTGGCCAATGGTCCGGATTGGTCAAAGACGGTGCTGGTGATCAATCGCGATGAATGGGGCGGCTTCTTCGATCATGTGGTGCCGCCGCGGGTGATTGCTCCGAACGCGGTGGATACAGACCTGGTGGGTGGCAAGGCGCTGCTGGGCTGCCGCGTGCCGGTGGTGGTGGTGTCGCCTTTCACCCGCGGCAACCCGGACAAGCCGCGCATCGACTCACTGCTCTACGACCACACCTCGGTGCTGAAGCTGATTGAATGGCGCTGGCAACTGCCGCCGCTTACCGCGAGAGATGCATCGAACGAAATCGCAAACCTTGTTCACGCGCTGGACCTGAACCAGCAGGACACCTCGCTGCCCAATCTGCCGGTCATTGCCAATCCTCCATGGGAGCCCTGCTTCAACGACTTTTCATTCCCCCTGGGCTTGCAGGCCGGTGGGGCGACCAGCGACCAGGCAATGGCGCTCGCGAACCGGATGCATAACAAAGGCGTCGATAACGAGACCTACGACTTCTATCTGCTGTTGAAGTCCGAACGGACGAATGGCTGGCATATCCCGGATAACCTGCGCGCCAAGTGAGGTGTTGGGGTGGGGTCAGGAATTTGCAGGGAAGTACATCGTTGAGCGGCGCTTCGCGCCGATGCTGAACGGACGCTAAAGCAGATCCCTCCACTTCGCTTCCGTCGGGATGACGAATCATCGTGTTGATGAGGTCTTGACGGAAGCGAAGGGCGAACCGCTTATCCAACAGACGCAGGTTTATCTGGCAGATGCAGGCGTTGCCTCCAGAGCAGCTTCGGTCGCACTTTGCGACGATTCGCTGAGCTGGGGGGCGTGGAGGATGGCGAGCAGACGCTGGTTGAGGTTCGAGCGCATCTCGAAGCGGTCCTGCACACGGGTGATGTAGCGGATGACGAGTTCGAGGCCGCCGGCGGGGCGGAGTTCCACCGAGGGTTGTGCGGAGATGGCGCTGAGGCTGCCGTGCAACTGGCTGAGGCGGCTCCACTCGCGAGTGGCGAGGTCGCTGTCCTCGTGCGTGGTCTCTTCGACCGCCGTGCGGATTGCGTCGCGCAGCGCATATGGATCTTTGCCGGAGGGCAGCGTGATGTGCATCTCTTCCCACAGCCACTGGCCGGCGGTGGAGAAGTTGAAGTAGTGGTCCTCAATGGCGTAACTGTTCATGAAGGCGACGCGACGCCCGGTGGGCCGGCCGCTCTCTGTCCAGTTGCCGGTTTCGAGCAGCGTGGTGCGGAGGAGGCCGACCTCGACGACTTCGCCGCCGACGCCATTGATCTCCACCCAGTCGCCGACACGCACGCCGTTCCTGCCCATGAGGATGAACCAGCCGAAGAAGGCGACGATGAAGTCCTTGAGAACGACGGTGAGGCCCGCCGTTGCGAGGCCGATGACGGTGGGGGTCTGGCGCGGCGTGCCGAAGATGAGGATGAGGATGAGCAGCGCGCCGACCAGCTGAATGCTGAAGGAGAGGACGAATTGCAGCGTCTGCTGGCGACGGCGGTCGAGCAGGGCGCGGCGGGTGAGCAGCCGGTGCAGCAGGCGGCCGATCAGGATGGTGACAACAATGATGAGGATGATGAAGGCGAAGACGCGCAGGATGCGGCGGGTGATGGTGCGCTCCTGCGCGCGAACCAGGGCGTCCCACTTGCTGTAGGTATCGGCGAGGCCTTCGAGGTCGTGGATGCGGCGCTCGTATTGCGTGATGGACTGGCGATTGGCGGCGAGGGCGCGGAGACGAGCGGTGGTGGCGGAGGCATCGCCGGCGGTTGCGCTTGCGGCCGTTGCGTTTGCCCGCTCCGTGTCGGTTGAGAGCGAATTGCGCTGCTGAAGGAGTTGCGCGGCGAGCGATTGTGCCGCGTTGCCTGCCGCCACGAGCTGCTGGTGGCGGCTGCGCAGCGAGCCGAGGGCGCGGAGCTTGCCGACGAGCGAGGTGAGGGCGTCCGGCGCTTCCAGCGCCGCGGTCTGGGAGACGACAGCGCCGGTCTCCTCCTTGTGCACTGCTTCGTGTTCGTCGAGCGCCTGCTGGATGAGGGCGTGCCGGTCGCCGCCGAGGCGTATGAGGGTCTGGTGCAGTTCGTCGGCCTCATCGGTATCGAGCGCGAGCTGGGACTGTGCGAGCTGGAGCTGGGGATCGTCGTCCGCGGTGCCGGGGCCGTGCTGGCGGGCAGCCACGCTGGCCTGTTCGGCCTTAATGCGGTCGTTGAGGGCATTGAGCCGCTGCGAGATCTTGAGCGCCTGGCCGGTGAGCGGGGGCGCGTGCTGGGTGGCGCCGCGGAGCGCGCTCGCGAATGCCTGGTCGACTTCGCTGTCGGCCAGACGCAGCGCATCCTGTGCAAACTGGCGCTCCTGCGGCACGGCCGCCAGCGGGGCCAGCTGGCGGGCCACGCGGAGCGGCGACTGGTCCACGAGCCCGCTGGAGGACGGGAGGGATGAGGGGGCGTTGAACTCAAGCGACGGATCGCCGCCGGAATCCAGGTGTTGCGCGATGAGCAGCGCCACGAAGAGCAACGCCAGCACGCCGAGCAGGCCGAAGCGACGCAAGTAGCTGAGTTTAGACAGATGGAGCTGGGGGAGTGGGCTCATATTGTGGTCCAAAAGGACGGCGGCCCCAGCGAGCGGGCATCCGTCCGGAAATCGGGTTCTTTCACTGGGTGGAGGGCGAGTATTTTCAATTGTATAAAGAGATCGCCTACGGGCGCATTGACTCTTATGGGTAGGTGGGTACAATCTCCTGCATACCGGCCCACTTGGCAGCAGCGGTCGCGCCGGCAGACCATCCAACTCCCCAAATTGATCATGCAACGAGTCTGCAAGCATCCCAAGGTGCGCGTGGTAGCGCGCGAAGACGACGTGGAATACGTCGAGTGCGAGGAGTGCGGCGAGGTCTTTGACGCCGACGAGTATCAGGAGATGTCGCTGGACGTCGGTGGCGACGAGACGCTTGCCGAGGACGATGGCTGAGAGGGCGCGCGCTCAGGCGACGTTACGCGATTCCTCTGAGGCGAGCCGCCGGGTCTCCCGCCAGGTGTAGTGAAACCAGGAGATGAGGGTGAGCCCGAAGGTGGCGACGAGCGACAGCCTGCGCACGAGCAGCAGCGCGAGCGGCGCGTAAAAGGCCGTCCAAAGCGTACTGGCGACGGCGATGATCTGCGCGACGGTGTTGGCCTTGCCCCACATACTGGGGCGGAAGTCGCGGATGCCGGCAGTGGCGAAGAGCAGCGCGCCTACGACTACGATGCCGACATCGCGGCTGAAGACCAGGATGGTGACGCGACGCGAGATAAGCCCCTGATGCATGAGCACGAGGAAGAGCGTGCTGAGGAGAAGCTTGTCCGCGATGGGATCGAGGTATTCACCCAGCCGCGTGCGCTGTTGCAAGATGCGCGCGAGCAGGCCGTCGAGGCCATCGCTGATGCCGGCCAGGATGAAGAGCGCAAATGCGGTCCGGTAGCGGCTGTCCAGGACGGCGATGACCAGGAAGGGTATGATGCAGAGCCGCAGGAACGTCAACTGGTTCGGCGCGGCGCGAAGGTCTTTCAGCACTGGCTGGGAGTCACATCGATCAAATGAGGACGAAGTGCGAGGGAGTTCGTCCTTCTGACAAGCTATCGTACAGCAGAGGTGATGGCTCTTCCAGCGCGGCCCAGAAGTGGCCGGGCGACGGTCTGAACTTGATATACTGAATCGGTTGTTCCGCTGTTGTTAGCAGCGCAGGCGCGTAGCTCAGTTGGTTAGAGCGCTACCTTGACACGGTAGAGGTCAGGAGTTCGAGTCTCCTCGTGCCTACCATTCCTTTCAAATATTTACAGTAACTTGCTCAGAAGCGTTTGCGGCTTTTTGTGGCAAACGCTCGAAACTCTCTTGCGACTCCCCTCCTTTCGTGAGCATGGTGGCGACACAGGCGCAGAGCATAGGTTCGGTGTACACCTCTCCGACGATTCTCTTCACGCTCTCCGGCAACTCCAGCATGTACTCGTTGGCCGCGGTGTCGGCCTTCGTATGCCGCAGGTGCGCTTGGATGTCCTTCACCATGCCTCCACTTCTCCTTCGGAACCGCGTTCTCAACCCTCTCGCAGAGAGGCTTGGAGATTCCCAAACTGAATTTTCAGATTCTGCGTCGCACGATGGGAGACGGAAGTTGGACTGAAGCCCGATGACCGAGTCAGGTATCTGCTGGGTCAGACGCCGCGAATGGAGCTTGGCTATGCCGCCGGTCCAATGTCGCAGCACCTGGGCGGAGATTGCGCCGGATTGCGCCAGGTACTAGATATCAAGAGATGGGGGCCAATTTCAGAATGTCGTTGAGAATCGTGGTCAGCCTTGTTTTCCTAGCATTCTGGGCGCAGGCTCCGGAACAAGCAAACAGGACGGACGCAGACGCGCAGGCAAAAGCGGCAGCGGCCCTGCATGCCCGGATCGAAGCTACTCCGGAGTTGCCCTTCCACGCAGTGGCTTTGGCCGCGAAGCCGCGTTCCCCTGACTGGGAATCGGGGATTGTTTCCTGGGTGGCGGTCGACGACAAGGGCGCTATCTACGAAATACAAAGGGGCGACAAAGCTGATCCGGTCCTCGTGCTTGACCGCCAGGGAAACGTCTTGCGCTCATGGGGCAAGGGCGATTACAAGATTCCCCACAGTATTCGCGTAGACCGTGCTGGCAACGTATGGACCGTGGATGCCGCCTCTTCCACCGTCATCAAGTATTCTCCGCGTGGGACAAAGCTCATGACCATCACTGTGGGCGGACAACCGGACAACGGTAGCCCATTCAGTGGGACAACCGATATCGCCTTTGGTCCGAAAGGGCGTCTCTTCATCACGGACGGTTACGGCAACGCCAGGATTCTGGAATATAGCGCCAAGGGCCGGAAGGTGAAGGAGTGGGGCAGGCGCGGCGCTCGCCCTGGTGAATTCAGCCTTCCACACGCGATCCAGATCGACGAGAAAGGAACCATCTATGTGGCCGACCGGGAAAACGGCCGCATCGAGAAGTTCGACGTCGATGGCAACTATGTTGGCGAGATATCCCATCTGGGGCGGGTCTTCGCGGTCAAAGTGACCGCTGACGCGTTGTGGGCCACTATTCAGGCGCACGACCAACCCGTGACCTCCGGCGGCTGGATCGTGAAGCTCGATCGCAAGACTGGAAAGATAGTCGGACATCTGGATGTTCCCGAGTTCGGCGGGCACTCCATAGAAGTAACGCGATCGGGAGAACCAATTACCACTTTGGGCAACGAACTGCTCTGGTTCAAAGCGAGTTAATTGGGACTCTACTGCTCGAACGTACGCGCTGGGGCTAATGCCTGGGACGATAGGGGAGACGCGTCACGCGTGTTGGCCCTCAACAGGCTGTAATAGGTCGCTGCTTCCGGTTTCAAGCCAAGGCTCTCCGCAATCTCACCGGCATGTAGCAGTGTATTTAGGCGCCCCGGGTCTGCTAAAAGCGATAAGCGATATTCGTGAAGAGCATCGGCTGAGCGTCCCGCGAGACGAAGCATGTCGCCCATCATCTCTCGTGCGGGCAACTCCACTTCACCTTTGCCGATATGGTCCTGCCGATCAGCTATGGGTCTAAGTAGGGCGACTGCAGCGCCGTTCTGCCCCTCGGCGAATAACGCCCAAGCCTTCACCTCCGCCCATTGAGTACGTGGATGCACTTTCATGGCATTCAGATCGGATGGGCTGAGGGTTGCTTCGTAGGCAGCCAGAGCCTGCTCTGCAGCCTGTGCGTTCCGAAGGTGGCCGGCAGCGACACTGTGGGTCCAGTAGACGATTTGCCGAGCGAGTACATCCGAACCGGAAGCAGGTTCCAACGCCAAGGCTGCTGGCCAGTCGCGTGTTTCCAGCACTTGGCGAGAAGGAAAGCCCGTCGCCTTAAGCGGCCAATACTGACGGAAACCCGGCCCGAAGTCGGTCTGAGAGATCGTCGCCGCCTCCCTTGCAACGTCCACCGCCTTGGCGTCTTGCCCGGTCTGCAAGTAGGCGTACTGCAAGAACTCCATGGCGTGCATCCGGTTCTGAGCTTCGGTGTGAATGAGTGAGGGCTGCTCGGAGGCCTTTTCCGACGCTAAGTTGGAGCGGATGACTTCGTCCCAAAGCCCAAGTCTCGCGAAGATGTGGCTCGGCATGTGCAGAGCATGGGGAGCTGCCGGGGCGACCTTCGCGTAACGACGGGCAGCCGGCAAGCCGAGCGACGCCATCTGGGGGTTGTCTGCGGCGTGGATAATGAAGTGGGCCACGCCGGGATTATCGGGCTCGGCTTGCAGGACGCCGTTCAAAATCGCCAACGCCTTGCGCGTTCGAACGAGATCGGGGTCCGCGGGCATTCCGTCCTTCAGCAGCGACATGGCGTAGATCACCGCCGCTTGACGATCGAGGGGGTAGGCGGCGGAGATCGCCCCCATGGCCGCCGAAAAACGCTGAACACGCTGAACACGCTGAACACGCTGAACACGCTGATCGTGATCCGGGATGCCGTTCGCGTCGAAGATGATGGCGATGGCGTTGATATAGGCGGCTTCGCGAAGGGTTTTTCGAGCGGCCGCCTCTCCGCTGGTGATGGCCGCCTGGCCGTCCGCCAACTGCGCTCCTTCGGGCAAGGAGCGGCCTTCTATCTGCTCGTAGTCCGACATGGCCAGGCCCCAATAGGCGATTGCGCAGTCGGGTTCCTCCTTCGTTACTCGCTCAAATAATTGATGACTTTCAGCAAACCAAAATGAGTAGAGGGCCGCTACGCCGGTATCCAGGTGCTTCTTTACTTGGGGTGAACAGGAGTTTTGGAATTCGACACGGCCTAATTGCGTAGGCATATCCATGCCAGGCATCTGCGGCAGCGCAACAGCGTAGCTCAAACTCCAGATGGCTAAGGCTGAGACGAAGGAAGTGACTCGGTTCATTGGGGAAGCTTGCAGTTCTAGTGTGGTTCAACGAGTAAGAAAGTGTCTGCCGGTTTATCTCCAAGGCCACGGAGATCAAACTGCCAGACGTTCATAGATTCCGTCCTGTGAGGCCTAGCCTACGCATGTGTGATGGAAAGATCAGGTGCGCTAACGCGCACAGATAATGAAGATTGAAGATAATGAAGACGGACTCGTTAAGGGGCGCTGCCCCGATCGCGTGGCGCAAGGGTATCCCCAGTCTTCCGCGCTTCGCTTGTGCAGACCTCCGCTCCGCTTCGCCCTTTCCGCTTCAGCTTGCGCTTCAGCTCTAAGGGTGGGAGATCCCCCTCCCCGTGCGCCTTG
>DASZGZ010000250.1:0-4999 GCA_035938355.1 Acidobacteriaceae bacterium | reverse complement strand
CCTGGATATTGCCTTCCAGTGCGCTCCGGATCATCCCTGGGTCAAGGACCACCCGGAGTGGTTCAAGAAGCGTGCGGATGGTTCGATCCAATATGCGGAGAATCCGCCTAAGAAATATCAGGACATCTATCCACTGGACTTCGAATCCAGTGACTGGCAGGGGTTGTGGGATGCGCTGAAGGAGGTCTTCATCTTCTGGGCGGAGAAGCGTGTGCGCATCTTCCGCGTGGATAATCCGCACACCAAGGCCTTTCCCTTCTGGGAGTGGGTGATCGCGGAGGTGCAGGCGGTCTATCCTGATGCGATCTTTCTCGCGGAGGCGTTCACGCGGCCGCGGGTGATGGAGCGGCTGGCGAAGCTGGGCTTCACGCAGAGTTATACCTACTTCACCTGGCGCAACACCAAGGCCGACCTGACCGAATACATGACCGAGCTGACCAAGACTGAGGTGTCCGAGTACATGAGGCCGAACTTCTGGCCGAACACGCCGGACATTCTGCCCTTCGGGTTGCAAACCGGCGGCCCCAATGCGTTCAAGAGCCGGCTGGTGCTGGCCGCGACGCTCTCCTCGAATTACGGCATGTACGGGCCGGCGTTTGAGCTGGGCGAGAATATTCGCTTCAAAGAGGGCAGCGAAGAGTATCTCAACAGCGAGAAGTACGAGATCAAGCGGTGGGACCGCGAAGCGCCGAACTCGCTGCGCCCGCTGATCACGCTGCTGAACGAAGCGAGGCGCGCAAACAGCGCATTGCAGCGGAACGAGAATCTGGTTTTTCACCTGACGGATAACCCGCAGATCATCGCTTACTCAAAGACGGCTTACTCAAAGACGGCCTACGCTAAGGCGACCGACGATGCGGCGGACGTGGTGCTTACGATCGTGAACCTCGACCCGGTGAATACACAGGCCGGCTTCGTTATGCTCGACCTGACTGCGTTGGGACTGAAGGACGGGGCCAGCTTTGAAGTATTCGATCTGCTGGCGAATCGTGGATACCGGTGGCAGGGGTCACGAAACTATGTCGAGCTGCGGCCGTATGATGTTCCCGCGCATGTGTTCGAGATCCGCAAGTAGTCCAAAGTACGTCACCGCCCCGACAACATGAGGAGAACAACTTGAAGCAAGCGGGCAGCACAGCAGATCCGTTGTGGTTCCAGGATGCGGTCATCTACGAACTGCACGTCCGCGCATTCATGGACAGCAACAACGACGGTATCGGGGATTTTTCCGGGCTGATGCAGAAGCTGGACTACGTGCAGGACCTCGGGGTTACGTGCTTATGGCTGTTACCATTCTTTCCCTCACCGCTGCGCGACGACGGCTATGACATCTCGGATTATCTGAACGTCAATCCGAGCTATGGGACGCTGGACGATTTCAAGGCATTTCTGGCGGCGGCGCATGAGCGCGACATCCAGGTGATGGTGGAGCTCGTGGTGAACCACACCTCGGACCAGCATCCGTGGTTCCAGCGCGCGAGGCGCGCACCAAAGGGATCACCGGAGCGCGCCTTCTATGTGTGGAGCGACACGGATCAGCTCTACAAGGACGCCCGGATCATCTTTACCGACACCGAGAAGTCGAACTGGAGCTGGGACCCGGTAGCCGAGCAGTACTACTGGCACCGCTTCTTCTCTCACCAGCCGGACCTGAACTATGACAACCCGCAGGTGATGGAAGAGGTGCTGAACATCATGCGGTATTGGCTGGATATGGGCGTGGACGGCCTGCGCATCGATGCGATTCCGTACCTGGTGGAGCGCGACGGGACCAATTGCGAGAACCTGCCGGAGACGCACGCGGTGATGAAGAAGATTCGCGCCGCCATCGATAAGGATTACGAAGGCCGCATCATCCTGGCCGAGGCGAACCAGTGGCCGGCCGACGTACGCCCCTACTTCGGGGATGGCGACGAGTGCCACATGGCTTTTCACTTTCCGCTGATGCCGCGCATGTACATGGCGCTGCGCCAGGAGGACTCGCTGCCGGTCACCGAGATTATGGCGCAGACGCCGGATATTCCCGCGAACTGCCAGTGGGGAATTTTTCTGCGCAACCATGACGAGCTGACGCTGGAGATGGTGAGCGACGAAGAGCGCGATTACATGTACTTCGCCTACAGCGCCGATCCGCGGATGCGCATCAACATCGGGATCCGGCGACGGCTCGCGCCGCTGGTGGACAACAACCGCCGGCGTATCGAGCTGCTGAACAGCCTGCTGTTCTCTTTCCCGGGCACGCCGATTCTCTACTACGGCGACGAGATCGGAATGGGGGACAACATCTATCTGGGCGATCGCAACGGGGTGCGGACGCCGATGCAATGGACCGGTGATCGCAATGCAGGATTCAGCCGCGCGGTTCCAGCGAAGCTCTATTCCCCGGTGGTGATGGATCCGGTGTGGGGCTACGAGGCGATCAATGTGGAGGCGCAGCAGAGCGATCCGTCGAGCCTGCTGAGCTGGATGCGCAACATGATCGCGCTGCGCAAACTCTTCCGCGTCTTCGGCCGAGGATCGCTCAAGTTCCTCCAGCCGTCGAACCGCAAGGTGCTCGCGTATGTGCGGGAGGATGGCGATGAGCGCGTTCTGTGTGTGGCGAACCTGTCGCGGTTTCCGCAGCCGGCACAACTCGACCTCTCGGAATACGCAGGTTTGCGGCCGGTGGAGATGCTGGGCTACGTCGAGTTTCCCAAGATTGAGAAGACGCTGTATGCGATCACGCTGAACCAGTATGGATTTCTGTGGCTGGAGTTGCAGGGCGAGCTGGAGCCCGAGGAGCCCGAGGTGCCAACCGATGCAGCGTTGCGGCTGCTGCATATTGCGGATTGGAAGACGGTGCTGGGCGGCGCGACGCGGGAGCGGCTGGAGCAGGAGTGGCTGCCCGCGTTTCTCTCCAGGCAGCGGTGGTTTGGCGGCAAGTCACGCCAGATCACGGGGACATCGGTAAAGGACTGGGGGCGCATGGGAGACCATGCCCTGACGCTGATCGAGGTGACGTATGCCGGCGGCGATCTCGATTTGTATTTCGTTCCGCTGGCCGTCAGCATCGGCGTGGCGGGAGAGAGCATCTCCAAGAGCCACAGCACCGCTGTGCTGGCGGTCGTGACCACTCCCGAGGGAAGCGGCTACCTGCACGACGCCATGTTCGATGATGAAGCGGCGCGCGAATTCCTGACGCTGATCGCCACTGCGGGCGAGCTCACGATGCAGCACGGCACGGTCTGCGGCATGCCGAGCGCGCACTTTGCGGAGTTGCGCGGCGAGGAAACGCTGGAGCCGCGGCGCGGATCGGCAGAGCAGAGCAACACATCGATCCTGTACGGCAGCCGGCTGATCCTGAAGCTCTTCCGTCGGCAGCAGGCGGGACCCAATCCGGATACGGAGATCGGGCGCTACCTGACGGAGCACAGCGGATTTCGTGCGATCGCGCCATTCGGCGGCGAGGTGGAATATCGACCGGTGGCACGGGCGGGGGAGAGCGCGAATTCCACGCTCGCCATGCTGCAGGGTCTGGTGCCGAATGAGGGCGACGGATGGGAGTGGACGCTCGAGGACCTGCAGCGGTACTTCGAGCAGGTATCGGTCCTGAATATGCCGGAAGAGCATTTCCCGCGCGCCAATGTGGCGCTAACTGAATTGAGCGAGCATCCGCAGAGCGATTGGGTACGCGAGCATGTGGGGACTTATCTGGACGCGGCGGCGCTGCTGGGACGCCGCACGGCAGAGATGCACCTGGCGCTGGGGCAGTCTACCAGCGACCCGGCGTTCGCTCCGGAGCCGATGACGGAGAAGGATCTGCTGGTGCTGCGCACCGCCCTCGCCGAGCATGCCAATGCCGCCTTCGATGCCTTGCGTCAGAGCCTTTCGCGGCTGCCTGCCGAGGTGGAAGAGATGAGCGGGCTGGTGTTGAGCCGGCGGCGCCGCGTGGCGGAACGGCTGGGGCGGGTGGACGATCTCTCTGCTTCAGGACTGCGGACGCGGGTCCATGGGGATTACCATCTGGGGCAGGTGCTGCGTTCGCGGGGCGACTTTGTGATTCTTGATTTCGAGGGTGAGCCGGCGCGATCGCTGGTCGAGCGGCGTGCCAAGCAGTCACCCATGAAGGATGTCGCGGGCATGCTGCGCTCCTTCAGCTATGCGGCCTACTCCGGGCTGATGCGCGTGTTGACGCGCAGGCCAGGCGATGCCGACCGGCTGGAACCCTGGGCGCGGCTGTGGGAGCAGTCGGTGTCCAGCGCTTTTCTGCAGGCGTACAGGCTTACTATGAAGGCCGCGGGCAACCTGATGGTGCCAATTGCGCCGGAGGCATTTGAACGGCTACTGGAGATCTATGTGCTCGACAAGGCCCTTTACGAGCTGATGTACGAGCTGAATAACCGGCCGGCCTGGGTACGCATTCCACTGGCGGGCATTCTTGCGCTGCCGCTGCGCTGATGGTTGATTTGAAGAAGGGGCATTCGACGGAACGAGGCCTATGGCGAAGGTAGAGGTCGAACAGGAGACGGGAGATGTGAGCCGCCCCGCACCTCCAGCGGAGCTGGTGGTAGGCATTCCCGGCCTGGTGGACGCGGTGCAGCTGCGCACTGCGGCGGCGCAGTGGACCGGTAGCAGCCGTGCCATTGCGGTGGTGTTTCCCCGCGTGCCGGGGATGAGCGATGCACTGGAGACCCTGGGCGAGTCGGGGGAAGTACGTTTGGTGGCGCGGGAGATCTCGGCTGCCGCCAACGCAACCGTGTCCTGGTTGGGGCAGCCGGTAGTGTATGCCGCGCTGCTGGCAGAGGCGGAATCGTTAGGCGCGAGCGCATGCGTCATCCTGAACCCTGATCTTGCCGCCTTTACGCCGGCCGCAGTGGATGCACTGGCACGTCCCATTCGTGAGCGGGAATGCGACCTGACCATGCCGCTCTATCGGGCCGGCCCCTTCGATGGACTGATAAACCAGGCGATCCTCGCTCCGATGACGCGTGCGTTGTATGGCATGCGTGTGCGCTATCCG
>DASZGZ010000249.1:0-6483 GCA_035938355.1 Acidobacteriaceae bacterium | reverse complement strand
AGATACCTGCCTGCAGAAACAGGGCGGCCTGATAGAGGCAGCCCTGTTTGGTGGCCCTGGGGCGAAGCAGATTGTTCCGAGGCCCGAAAGCCGGCGGCCGAGCCGGCCGACCTTCTTAAGAAAAATTAGGCTTCACCTACGTGTTACTTTCCAGCCGTGTTACTTTGCAGCGCTTGCCTTTTTGCGTTCTGCCCAGCGCTTCCGCATGGCATCTGCAATGCGTTTGCGACCCTCGGCCGAGAGTTTACGCTTTTTGCGAACTGTTGGCTTTACTACCTTTACAGCCTTTGGGGCCTTTTTCGATGTCGAACCACGGGGCCGCCCGCGCCGAGGCTGATCGCCGGCGAGCAGGCTGCGCGCATGTTGCAGGCGAGCAATTTCCTGATCGATGCCGGCCAATATTTCTTCTACTTTCACGTACCCTCCCTTGGACAACGCATGAGAATGCGAGGCAAGGTCCATTATGAATGAATTTTCCTGATCGCGCAAAAAATGAGGAGAAAATCAAGGGCCTAATAATTTTATTTTTAGTGGATAAGTGAACTTCAATAAGAAGTATCGCTCTTATCGGCGTTGGGTTTGGGCGCGAGCACGTTGTAGTCATTGGCACCTTCGCGTGCGGCATTAGGTTTGCCAAATGCACGCGTGGGAGCGGTGTCCTTGGTCGTGCTGCGCTTCAGGCCCTTGATAGTCTCCTGTTTATCCCGCGCATATTCGGTGGCAAGACGGGTTAACGCATAAGTCACGATATCGCTGTGATGGAGTGATGCGAGTTCCGGCTCGCGGCGGAAGGTGAGCCACAGACGATGCACGAGCTGCACGTCATCCGGCTGAAGATGAGGCGCGTGCGGACCTATGTGATAGGCCTGCGCGCTGCCATCTTCCATGACCACATAGAAGGTGAACTGACGCTTGGGTTCGGGGAGCGCCTCCCAGGCCTGCCCGACATAGTAAGCCTGTTCCTGCGCCGTCATTTTGGAGGAGATACCGGAGACGACCGAGGCACTCTCGAGTGAATTTGCTGTCTGGACGAGCGCGGCGAAGACATCGCCGGCGGGAACTACCAGCAGGTTAATGTGCTTGCCGAAGCTTTCCGCGACCGAAACGGCTTTGGTGAAGAGCATCTGTTCGTGTTCGGAGAAGGACTGCTCGGAGGCATCGAGTAATTCCGGGCCACCGACTCCAACCATGCGCGCGGTGAGTACGACGACATCCTGCTCATCGGTATCGGTGCGGGCGAGCGCCCACTTCAACGCGAGTGGGTTGTCGGCATCGCGCATGGTGACCATGAGACAGCCGGGACGGATCTGCAGCGATTCGCGACCGATGGTGTCCTCGTGCTCGAGCTGGAAGTGCTCTCGCATCTGGCGATCGGTGAGCGCGTGGCGACGCTGGTTCTGCCGCTCGGAGAAGGAGAAGATGACAAAGAACGCTGCAGCGAAAGCAAGGCCGCTGATGGTGGCAACGGATTTGGTGAAGAGATTCACCAAGGCGGTTGACAACAGCACCATGAAGACGGAGATAAGTCCGATAGGAATCTCGGTCTGGCCGATGCGGATATTGGGAGGCACTTTCCATCCGCGCGCGCCCTTGTACTTCCAGCGCAGCACGAGCATGGCGAGCGCATTGAAGGTGAAGCTCCAGATGACACCAAAGGCATAGGCCTCGCCCAGGGTGATGACGTTGCCGCGGGTGACGACGATGGTGAAGAGCTGGAGGATGGCGACGAGATTGATGATGCGATAGCTGGTTCCGAAGCGGTGGTTGGGTTTGCGGAACCAGTCGGTAAGGACGCCGTCTTCGGCGACGCGCATCAGTACGCCGGTGGAACCGATGATGGAGGTATTCACGGCGCCGGAAAGGATCAGGAAGCCGACGATGACGACAAAGACGCGGAAGATGATGCGCAGTAACTGCGGGCCGGCCATGTACATGGCGAGGCCGGCGATGAGGTTGTCCTTATAGACGGGGACGCGCACCGCGTCCGGAATGAGCATGCCGGCCAGCAGGGTGGCGAGGCCGGTAAAGAGCAGGCTGTAGATGGCAATGACGATGGCGGCGCGTTTGAGATTGCGCAGCTTGGGATGCTCGATCTCGCGATTGACCTGGGCGAGGGTCTCTTCACCGCTCATGGCGAGCACGGAGTGTCCGAAGGCCATGAGGATGCCGAAGAGGCCAAGCATCCGGGCGTATTCGGAGGGATGCGAAATGTGCTTCAGGAAACCGAGCGCGTCCGGGCTGAAGGTGAGCGTGGAAGGCCGTGGAAGGGGCGGGAGATGGGCGCCCACATGAAAGACGGTGTAGAAGCCCCAGAGGAGGAGAATGACCACCATGACGGTGGTGATCTTCATCACCTCAAGGGCTTTATCGCTGGATTCGTGGATGCCTTTGATGTTCTGCCACCAGAAATAAAGGGTGGCGACGACGGCGATGCCGGCCGAGGTGAAGTCCATCGGCAACTGCGGTACATGGCCGTGCGGGCCCATCAACGCGGCGGGGAGCCAGTTGTGCTGGGCGAAGACGACCAGAAGCTCATCGAGAAGGCCGGTGATGTACTGGCCCGCCGATACGCCGGAGATGGGGCCGGTGAGGATGTAGTCGAACATCAGCGCGGAGACGCTGAGCTTGGCGAAGGTGCCGCCGAGGGCCTCCTTGACGACGCGGTAGACGCCTCCGCGGGTGAACATGGAGCAGCTCTCCACATAGACGGCGCGTACCGCGAAGGAGAAGAGCATGACGCCCAGGATGAACCAGGGCGCGGATTTGCCGACCAGTTGTTCGGAGATGCCGCCGGCGTAGAAGGCGGAGGAGCCGAGGTCATTGAGAACAATGGCGGCTGCGCGCCAGAAGGAGATAAACGACAGCATGACCGAGGAGGCTACGACGAGGCGTACGCGACCAGAGGGTGCTGCGGTTGTTTTCTCGAAGGCCATTCAGTCCTGACGTTCGGCTGTGCGCTCTGCGCGGAGCGCCAGAACACCTTCCCCGATACTTTACGCCCAAGGGAAGAGGCTCTACTGCCTGTCCGGCGTACTCGGCTGAGTGTAGAGCGGATGGGTGGGAGCGTCAACGCTCCAGAGGCAAAGACTTGTCATGTTATGGGAAGGATTGATGCTTATCGAGGCCTTCCGGGCGAGCGCCATCAGGGGTCTTGCGCTGCGATTTTGAGCAGAAGCCCTCTCTCTGCGACAGATTCAAGCCTCAGGCGTCTTCTCTGCAGACTGAGGATGCTTCGTCTTGCTGAAGAGTTCGTGCATGTCCTCGAACGAGGTCAGCAGGATGACGATGGCGGAGCCTGCGAGACCGATGAAGAAGATAACTTCCAGCAGGCGCATGCCGAAGAGAATGGCGGGCATGGAAGGAGTGTACCGCGAAGGCGCGGGAAGTGAAGGAATAACGCCGCGTTACGTAGGGAGCCGCGGCTGCGGATGGTAGACTCCGACTCGCATGACCCACCTATGCGCACGATAAGAACAAGCCAAGCTCGCCGGGGACTGGCGGTTCTTTCTGCCGTGCTGTTGAACCTGTGCTTTCCCATAGCAGGCCCGTTGCCGGTGTGGCGCACCATCTTTGCATGGTTCGGGGCAGTGCCGCTTTTGCTGGCGCTGCTGTGCAGTGAGGAGGGGGAGAGTCCGCTGTGGCAGGGCTTCTTCACCGGATGGGTCTTCGGCGTCCTGTGGTATGCCATCAACTGCTACTGGATCTACCAGACGATGTTTCTCTACGGCGGGCTGCCGGCGCCGGTGGCGGCGGGGATCCTGCTGCTGTACAGCCTGATCATGGGGTTGTACTACGGGCTGTTCGGATGGCTGATGGCGTTTTCACGTCATGCAACCGGCGGTCTGCGGATGCCGCTCTTTCTGGCTGCCTTCCTCTGGACAGCGATCGACCTGCTGGGCGCGCATTTGATCAAGGTGCCGTGGGATCAACTTGGATACTCCCAGATCGATAACGCGGCGCTGACCAGCATCGCGCCGTGGACGGGAACCTATGGGGTCACGTTTGTGCTGCTGGCGGTGAACGTTCTGTTTGCCGCGGGCATTGCGTGGCGGAAGAGCTTCTGGTGGATGGGAGCCGTTGCGGTGACGGTGCTGATGGAGGCGGGAGTGCTGTGGCATCCCGCGCCTTCTCCGACGGCGGCGACCGCCGTGCTGCTGCAGGAGAACCTGAGCGTGCAGCAGGACAACAGCTGGACAGGCACTGAGTGGGACCCGAAGGCCGGTAGATATGTCGATCTATGGGAGGTGAACACAGGGCGCTTTATGCAATGGAGCGAGCGCACCTGCACGCCGTACATCGCAGGGTTGCCGGAGACGCATGCGCCACTGGTGACGCCGCAGTGTGACGCTGCTGGCGCGCGTGCGAGTGTGATTGTGTGGCCGGAGGCGCCTACTGCAATGCAGGAGGGCGATCCGCGCTTTCGCGCTCTGATGCAGCGTCTCACAGCAGTGACCGGCGCGGCGGCGATTGTGGGTAATGCGGCGGCGGATGTGCGGGCGACCCATGTGGACCTGTACAACGCGGCGAGCGTCTTTGCTCCCGATGGCTCGCTGCTGGGGCGCTACGCGAAGATCCACCTGGTGCCGTGGGGCGAGTACATCCCGTTCAAGAGCTTCTTCAGCTTCGCGCATGGATTGACGCGGAACGCGGGACGATTCACGCATGGCTGGAAGCGCAGTGTCTTCCGGCTGCATGGACATCACTACGGCATCTTTATCTGCTACGAGTCGATTTTTGCGAGTGAGATACGGCAGTTTGCCGTGAACGGTGCCGAGGTGCTGGTGAATATCTCAGACGATGGATGGTATGGAGATACCAGCGCGCCGTGGCAGCACCTGAACATGGCACGGATGCGCGCGGTGGAGAACCGGCGTTGGCTGCTAAGGGATACAAATACCGGGGTGACGGCGGCGATCGATCCTTTTGGGCGCATCACGCAGAGTGTGCCGCGGCATGAGTTTACGTCGCTCGCAGTGCGGTATGGCTTCAACGACGAGCTGACCTTCTACACCCGCTTCGGCGATGTCTTTGCGCTGGTGTGTGGGATACTGTCCCTGGCGACGCTGGCGCGTGCGGTGCGTTTGACGATCGAGCGGCGCCGGCTGCAACCATCTATCTAAGTACATCAAGTCAGGTCAGGCTATACATCCATGTTGAACGATCTGGAATTTGCCTACGCTCCCGTGCGCGATCGCGTGCGCGACCTGCGGGAGTATCTTTGACGCCGCACGGATGCGTGCGGAGCTCAAAACAGTAGAAGAGAAGCTGGGTGATCCCGCGGTGTGGGGAAAGCCGGCCGAGTCGCAGGTGCTGATGCGCGAGCGCAAGCGGCTGGAGCAGCAGCTTGCCTTCGATGTCGAGCTGGAGCGGCGGGCCGGCGACGTGGACGCGTACTTCGAGCTGGCACGCGAGGGCGAGGCGGTAGAGCCGGAGCTGGAACGCGAGATCACCTCGTTGGGGAAATACGCAGAGGAGCTAGAGACGCGCACGATGCTCTCCGGCGAGACGGATGCGTTGAACGCGATTGTGACCGTGCATCCGGGCGCGGGCGGCACCGAGAGCCAGGACTGGGCCGAGATGCTGATGCGCATGTACCTGCGGTGGGCGGAGCGCGAGGGCTTCAAGACCGAGATCAACGACTACCAGGATGGGGAAGAGGCGGGCATCAAGTCGGCGACCTTCACCATTACGGGGGAGTCGGCGTATGGATTGCTGAGCGGGGAGACGGGCGTGCACCGGCTGGTGCGCATTTCACCCTTCGACCAGGCGAAGCGCCGGCATACTTCGTTTGCGAGTGTGTTTGTGTCGCCGGAGATCGACGACTCGATCGAGATCGACATCAAACCGGATGAGATTCGAACCGACACTTACCGCAGCGGCGGCAAGGGCGGCCAGCATGTGAACACGACCGACTCGGCGGTGCGCATCACGCATATTCCGACCGGCATCGTGGTGCAGTGCCAGAATGAGCGCTCGCAACACAAGAACCGCGAGAAAGCGATGAAGATGCTGCGCTCGCGGCTGTATGAGTACGAGCTGGAGAAAAAGAAAGAAACGAGCCGCAAGATCGAGGACTCGAAGCTGGAGATCAACTTCGGCTCGCAGATCCGAAGTTATGTGCTGCAGCCGTACCGGATTGCGAAGGATCTCCGGACGAAGGTAGAAGTCGGCGATGTCGACAGCGTGCTCGATGGCGCGCTGGCACCATTCATCCGCGGCTATCTGCTGATGCGACGAAGAGGCGACGGCGGCCCTGGCGGGATCCCCGGCAGCATTATCAGCGGCCCTGATGGCGGAGCGCCAACGGGCGCTGCCGCGGACGATCTGGACCTATAGAACGCCGGATAGAACCCCGGACTAGCATCAAGCCCGGGAGTACCGGGAGTATAAGTGGCGGCAGGCCCCTCTATGCACGTCCAGGAGGTAGTCCATGTCGCGTCGGTCCTTTCTCTCACAATTAGCTGCATTTCCGCTGGTAGCGTT
>DASZGZ010000248.1:0-2353 GCA_035938355.1 Acidobacteriaceae bacterium | reverse complement strand
GTGAAAAGATTGGCCGTGGCGATGGACATAATCGCTGCCGGTACCAGAGCGCCAATGCCGATGGCCGCAAGGCAGAAGCCTGCGAACCACTCGGGAAACATGCGCACGAAGAGAATCGGCACCACAGCCGACGTATCTTTCGATTCAATGCCCGCGGCCAGCGCCATCAGGCCCAGCAGCGCGATCAGCCCCAGCAGCAGGTTGTATGCGGGCATCAGCGCGGCGTTGCGCCGGATAACATTCCCGCTGGACGCGCTGAGCGTGCCGGTGAAGGTGTGCGGGTAAAAGAGCAGCGCAAGAGCAGAACCGATCGCGAGCGTCGTATAGCTCCAGTACTGCGCTGGCCGCAAAAGGATGGATCCGGGCGGCTTGTGTTGAGAAAGAGCATGTGCCGCATTCGCAAACACGGCGCCGTAGCCGCCAAGTTTGGCCGGGATGATGATGACCGCGGCGATCACCATGATGTAGAGCATTACGTCCTTGACGATAGCGATGGCCGCCGGTGCGCGCAGTCCGCTGGTGTAGGTGTAAGCCGCCAGGATGACGAACGCAACGATAAGTGGCCACTCGCCGTGGACGCCGAGCGCCGCGATAACCTCGCGAATGCCGACAAGCTGCAGCGCGATGTAGGGCATGGTCGCCAGGATGCCGGTGAGCGCAAAGGCGACGGAGAGCCAGCGGCTGCGGTAGCGGCCGCGCACATAGTCGGACAGAGTTATGTAACGCTCACGGTGGCATATGGTCCACAGCTTGGGTAGCACCAGCATCATCAGCGGGTAAGCGAGGATGCAGTACGGCACCGCGAAGAAGCCGGCCGCACCCGCGCCATAAATCGCCGCCGGTACCGCGATGACTGTGTATGCCGTGTAGAAATCCCCGCCGATCAGAAACCACACGATAAGCGTGCCGAATCGGCGGCCGGCCAGTCCCCACTCTTCGAGGCTGTGCAGGTCCGCGCGCTTCCAGCGCACCGCCAGGAAGCCTGCTGCTGTCACGCCCAGGAAGCAGAGGCAGAAGACGACGAGCGCGGTGGTGCGGATGGCCGGTGGCATCGAGTGAGATTGTACGATGTGCCCGCGGCCTTATTTGCCGCGGATGCTGTCTACGCTGAACGGAGTTGAGCCGTGAATGACCAGCGTGAGCAGCCCCAGCAGATAGAGCACTATCAGCTCGCCGTGCTCCGAACCCGGTCCTCTGCCGAAGAAGGCAAAGCGATGCACCAGCGCCCACGCCACCAGTAGGTTGCAGAAGCAGAAAAGCGCCACCCAGCGAGTCCAGATGCCGAGTGTCAGCAGCAAGGCGCAGACGAAGTCCGAGAGGAATGCGACAAAGAAGGATGCGTGCGCGCCGATGTGGATGGGATCGGGGAAGTGCGCCAGAAATTGCGCCCAGTGCATCGGCTGCTTCTCCCAGCCATGCCGCAGAAAAAGCGTGGCTCCGGTTCCGATGCGCAGGATGGCGAGGCCGGCCTCGCCACCTCCTGATTGTTTCTGAAATGCCATGCTCTCTCCCGGCCTGCTGGATGTATGCCCTGCTAAATGTCTTTAGTGAAGTAGACCGGTGCCGCCAGGGGTCCACTCGTCGACCACGACGTCGAGATCGTTCACGATGCGGATCGCCTGCTCCACGTTTCGCCGCACCTGCGGCCGGTCCTGGCGAGAGGCATTGGGCGCCTCTTCGATGGCGACCACACGGCCATAAGGCCACGAGAATTCCGGAATCGCAGCCAGCGCCTCGGGCAGGTCGGACATGCGAATCTCCAACTCCTGCCGGCGTGCTGCCGCCGGATGCAACAGCGTGCCCGCGTCCAGCGCGCTGCTGGTCTGCTGCGGGAAGATGACGCGCAGGGTCAACGTGTCGTGGTGCACCGTCAGGAACGGATTCTGCCATCCATCGGTGCTGTGCACATTCACGTAGAGATGCTTCGAGGGCGGCGGGATCTCCGCGAGCGACACGCGAGCCGTGGCTTCGCTCTTCGCGAGAGCGCGCGCCTGCTGTTGCTGCAACTGCCGGGCGGTCGGCTGCTGCGGACCGCTGGATTGCGTGCTGCCCTTGCAACCGGCGAAAAGCAGCAGAGGAACGGCGAAAGCGACAGCGACCCATTTCACGTTCAGGAAGGTAGAGCGCTGGAAGGAATAAGCGGCAAGGACGCGATGCACGCAGTCAGAATAACAATCCGTGCGCCTCGCGAAGCACTGTTGCCGTTGCCAAGTTAGCGTCCCTGCCACTCCGGAGCGCGCTTTTCGAGGAATGCGCGCGTGCCCTCCGCCTTGTCCTCAGTCGCGCAGGCTAGCCCGAAGAGCGATGCCTCGAGCTCCCGTCCGGCCTCGATCGGCAGGTCATAGCCGCCTTC
>DASZGZ010000247.1:0-13904 GCA_035938355.1 Acidobacteriaceae bacterium | reverse complement strand
CTGAACTCCGGTTGGCAGTTTCGCCAGCGCATGCCTGCAACGGCAACGCCAGCGGAGTGGCGGCCCGCCACCATTCCCGGCGACGTACACCTCGACCTGTTGGCCAACAAGCTGATCCCCGACCCGTTCTACCGCGACAATGAGGCCAAGTTGCAGTGGATCCAGGATGCGGATTGGGAGTACCGCACCACGATCACTGCCAGCCCCGCGATGCTCGGCCACGCGCACGTTGACCTGGTCTTCGATGGCCTCGATACCTATGCTGAGGTCTCGCTGAACGGTCACCTTATCCTGACGGCGGACAACATGTTTCGCGGCTGGCGCACCGATGCGAAGCCGTGGCTGAAGGCGGGCGCGAACGAACTGACCGTTTTCTTCCCCTCGCCTGTCAAGGTGTCGGAGCGTGTTGCCCTCGCAGACAAGTGGCATGGCCAGACACCGGCGCAGGACAAGAGCTATGTGCGCAAGGCGGCCTATGAGTACGGGTGGGATTGGGGACCCACATTTGTCACCAGCGGCATCTGGCGCCCCGCACACCTGGAGACCTGGGACAGCGCCCGTATCGATAGTGTGTATATCCGCCAGCGCGAGATCACGGCGGCTCTGGCCCGCATCGATGCCGAGGTAGACGTCGTCGCGTCGCATGCTGGCAAAGCTACCGTCGCAGTGACATATGAAGGCGGTGGCAAAAGCCACGAGACGAAGACGCAGGTGACAGTAGTGCCCGGCATGAACCACATTGTGCTGCCTATCGAAATAGACAGCCCGGCGCTGTGGTATCCCGCGGGCTATGGCGCTCAATCGATCTACAAGTGGACAGCGAAGCTCAGCGTGGACGGCCATGATGCCGACGCCGCTACCACCCACACGGGCCTTCGATCGATCGTGTTGCGGCGCGACAAGGACCAGTGGGGTCGCTCATTTGAGCTCGTGGTCAACGGCATTCCGGTCTTCGCGAAGGGCGCTGATGTCATCCCCTTCGACAGCTTCCCATCGCGCGTCACAACGGCGCAGTATCGGCGCATTCTAGAGTCGGCGCGTGACGCGAACATGAACATGATCCGCCACTGGGGCGGCGGCTATTACGAAACCGACGAGTTCTATCAGATCTGCGACGAGCTCGGCATCATGGTGTGGCAGGACTTCATGTTCGGCAATGACTGGCAGCCCGGCACCTATGCTTTTCGCGAGCAGGTTGCCAAAGAGGCTGAGTACCAGGTGACGCGGCTGCGCAATCATCCGAGCATCGTCGTTTGGTGCGGCAACAATGAGACTGAAGAAGCCCTCCAGTGGGAGAGAAACAGCAAGATCGCCAATGCGCTTGATACAAAAGGGCAAGTGCGCATCTGGCAGGACTATCTCCTGCTCTTCTCGAGCGTGATTCCGCGTGTGGTGGAGCGGCTGAATCCGGAGACGCCCTACTGGCCCAGTTCGCCCAGCGGCGACTATGAAGACGACCTGGCGCCCGACCAGACCACCGGCGACATGCACGACTGGAGCGTCTGGCACGGACGGGTTCCCTTCAGCGAGTACGAAAAGCATCATCCGCGGTTCATGACCGAGTACGGCTTTCAGTCCTTCCCGGAGATGAAGACCGTAGAAGCCTTCACCGAACCTGCGGACCGCACCAACATCTTCACGCCGGTGATGCTGGCGCATCAGAAAAACAACGAAGGCAACTCGATCATTCACGACTACCTGCTGAAGGACTACGCGGAGCCGAAGGATTTCCCTTCGTTCCTGTACGTCAGCCAGGTGTTGCAGGCCGAGGGCATCAAGATTGGTGCCGAGCACCTGCGGCGCGAGCGGCCACGGACCATGGGCTCCATTTACTGGCAGTTAAATGACTGCTGGCCGGTCGCATCGTGGTCGTCGATTGACTATTACGGCCGCTGGAAGGCGCTGCAATACTATGCGCGGCGGTTCTACGCACCGGTGCTGGTGTCGCCGCACGTGGAGGATGGCGCAGTCGCGGTGTACATCGTGTCGGACAAAACCACTCCCGAGACAGCGCAACTGCGCACGCGCCTGATGAAGTTCGACGGCACGGTCATTTCAGAGAAACAGCAGTCCGTTTCCGTTCCGGCACTCTCAAGTACTGTTTATCAGAGAATGCCGCTGAGCGAGCTTGTGCCGCCGGGCACAGACTCGGCGTCTCTCTTCATCACATCGGACCTTGCGGTCGACGGGAAAATTGTTTCGACCAACCTGACCTACCTCGTGCCCACGCATGAGATCCACCTGCCGCCAGCAACTGTCCAGACGGACGTGCAGCCGGCCAATGGAGGCTACGCTGTGCGGCTCAGCTCACCGGTGCTCGCGCGGGATGCTTATCTCACCTTCGGCTCGCTTGACGTTGAACCTTCTGACAACTATGTCGATGTGCTGCCCGGCCAGCCGGTTGAAATCACGCTGAAGACCAGGGCGTCCATTGATCAGATCCGCAGCCAGATGAAGGTGATCTCTCTGGTAGACGCCTTCGGAGCGTCTCCAGCCGGACTTCCTTGATGCGCATAGAAAAGCACGCATCCCAGCGGATGCGTGCTTCGTGAAGCAATGACGACTTCAAAGCGATACCGAAACTAGTGGTTCACGCCTAGACGATCTCGCGATCCCGATCGACGCTAGTCCGGGTCGGAGTCGCGCTACCCACCCCTATGCGCTCCGTCTCAACGCGCCTACGGTCCGCATCGCTCTTATCGGTCTCTACTCCGTGGGTGCTCATCGACTTCTCACCCGAAGACGCGATGTCCTCTGCGCCGGTTGCCTTCAGGATGTCTTTGGCGCGTGAAACCTCTTTCGACGATTCGCAATGCACGGACAGAAGAACGCCGCCATCCTTCACGCGGCCTTCATACCGCTTGGCTTCATACTCGGGAATACCGAGCCCGACGAGCGCTCCGACGAGGCCGCCCACAGCACCGCCAACACCGAGACCTGCAAGCGCACCCATGATGGGGCCAGCGGCGATGAGTGGACCAACGCCCGGAATTGCCAATGCGCCGATGCCGGCGAGCAACCCAAGTGTTCCGCCTACTGCGCCGCCTACGCCTACACCGGTGGTCGCGCCTTCCGGCGCCTTAGTATTCTTTTCTGCGGCAAAATCTTTTGAACCCTTACGATCTGCCATGAGGACGGAGACATCCTGGTTGGAGAAGCCAGCTGCAACTAGCTGATCCACTGCGGTCTCTGCGGCTGAGTTGCTCGGATAGATGCCGAATGCTGCTGTATTTTTACCTGCCATGTTTCTTTTTCCTTTCGCGCTGCTTCAAGAGCAGCGCAACAACTACTGCTTGACTGTGAGTTGATTGGTGACCTTGTCCGGGCTACCGGCTACTTCTGCTGCCTTGGAAGCGATAGCCGACTTTTCGTCCTCGGAATGTACGGGGCCCTTCAGCGTGACCATGCCGTCCTTGGTGATGATCTTCACGTTATGCGCATACGTAGAAAGCGATTTGTCTGCGACAAGCGATTGACGAATCTTCTTGGTGAGCATGCGGTCCGAAGTTGCCTCCGACTGCTGCTCTGCGGTGTTGCTGTGGGCCTTATTCGTCGCAGAATTATCCGGGGTAGTCGCCGGCGCGGTCTGATCCTGGCAGAAGGCAGCCGACGGCAGCGTCGTCAGGCATGCGAGCCCCAGGCATCCGTACAGTGGAATTTTCAGAATATTGCGTGCAAACAGTCTCACGTTGTTACCTCGGTAGTGTTGCGCGTACATAGCTATGGTTGTGGTTAAACATTGACGATGTGGGGAAATGAGGCGGAGGAAGAAGCGTTCAAAATGCGGAATACGTCATAACTTCCGCCTGCTCTAAGTAAGAAGCGAATCCCAGGGTGTGGGTTGGTGAGATAGACGGAATAATAAATAAAGGACAGCGATTGTGACACTTACGATTTGTGTAAGTGGAGCTGGAGTCCCATTTAACGAGATCGATGTCTTTATTGTCTGTCCATGCAACCTTTCCTAAGTTATCCATTGTGAGAGGCGATCTTCAGCGGCAAAGGAATTCAGTGAACGGTATCTTCAACGGGTTTTCTCACTGGAGATGACATTCGAGGCGTGAGCAAGGCACACTAACTGCGCGGAGTGGAGGCATCGCAATGGACTGGACACCGGGTGGGCTGAGTGGCGATATAGAGGACAGGCGAAGCGAAGGCGGCGGCGGCATCGGTTTTGGCGGCGGCCGCGGCCTGGGGATCGGCGGACTACTGATTCTCCTGGTCATCAGCCTAATTACTGGCCGCAACTTTATTGGTGCGTACTTGCTGGGCAACTCCGGCGCGGTGCAGCAGCAGGGGCCGGCGGCACCGCCGTCCGCGGATGAACAGCGCTCCGCGCAACTTGTCTCTTTTGTTCTCGACGACACACAGAAGACCTGGGCCAGCATCCTGCCCGGCTATCGCCACGCGCGATTGGTCCTCTTCCGCAATGCGACCTACTCCGGCTGCGGATCTGCTCGCGCGGCTACAGGACCGTTCTACTGCCCGCAGGACGAAAAGGTGTACATCGATCTGGGCTTCTGGAACGACCTGCGACGCTTTGGTGCAGCAGGCGACTTCGCCCAGGCCTATGTAATCGCGCACGAGATCGGGCACCATGTGCAAAAGCTGGTGGGAACGGAAAGGAAGGTCGAGCAGTTGCGTGCCTACAATCCATCGGCCGGCAACAAACTCTCCGTGGCGCTCGAGTTGCAGGCTGACTGCTACGCCGGAGTGTGGGCACACAGCGGGGAGCAGAGAAACATCATTCACACGGACGATATCCGTCAGGGACTACAGGCAGCCGCTGCCGTCGGCGACGACCATCTGCAGAAGATGACGCAGGGCTACGTCGCGCCGGACAGCTTCACCCATGGCACCTCGCAGCAGCGCATGGACTGGTTCCAACGCGGGCTTGAGAGCGGCGACATGCACGCGTGCAACACCTTCGGCAGCACGGCGGCGAATTGAGCTGGACGATAGAGAAACGGCCTTTATATGGCGCGCAGCAGGCGAGCCGGCAGAAGAATGAGCGCGGCTACCAGGTCCAGGGCACCGTGAACGGCAATCCCCGCCAATCGGAATGGCAGTAGCAACAGCCAGACGACCGGGTACAGCACCAGCGCGAAGAGCGCGAGCGGCCAGCACAGGACAAACAGCAGGCACCAGAGAAGAAATTTGATCACGACGGCACTTCCTCCTCTTTGGGAAATACGATCGCCGCGACACAGAAGTTCCCAGGGCTCATCTTCTGGACGCAACGTCCCGGATTAGCTCTTCGGCCGCCTCGTCAGCTATTCTTTTCTGTTTGGCAATTCCCTCCCTCGAAGGACAGTCGATGGCATCCGCAAAAACCTACGGTAATTTGATTGGCGGCAAATTCGTTACCGCGAAGAGCGGCAAAACATTTGAAAACCTGAGTCCGGCAGACACCAGCGATGTCGTTGGCATCTTCGCATCCTCAGACGCTGCCGATGTGGACGCCGCCGTCCAGGCCGCGGCAAAGGCATACGAAACCTGGCGGCTCGTTCCTGCGCCGAAGCGCGCCGAGATCCTCTACCGCACTGGCGAGCTTCTGCTGAAACACAAGGAAGAGTTCGCGCGCGATATGACGCGGGAGATGGGCAAGGTGTTGAGCGAGACTCGCGGCGATGTGCAGGAGGCGATCGACACCGCCTATTACATGGCCGGCGAGGGGCGCCGTCTCTTCGGCCAGACCACCCCGTCCGAGTTGCAGAACAAGTTCGCCATGTCGGTGCGAATGCCAGTTGGGGTGTGCGGCATGATTGCGCCGTGGAACTTCCCCATGGCTATCCCTTCGTGGAAGATCTTCCCCGCGCTGGTCTGCGGGAACACCTGCGTGATCAAGCCGGCTGAGGACACGCCGCTCTCCACCTTCCATCTGGTCGAGATGCTGATGGAGGCCGGGCTGCCCGACGGCGTCGTCAATATCGTCACTGGTTTTGGCCCGGAGGCTGGCGCACCAATCGTTGAACATCCGAAGGTTCGCGCGATCTCCTTTACCGGGTCGAGCGAGGTGGGACGCATCGTCGGGCAGAAAGCCGCAGCCAACTTCAAGCCATGCTCGCTCGAGATGGGCGGCAAGAACGCGATGATTATCCTCGACGATGCCAACCTCGATCTCGCGCTCGACGGCGCAGTGTGGGGAGCTTTTGGAACATCGGGCCAGCGCTGCACCGCCACCAGCCGCGTGATCGTGGACAAGCGTGTCGCCGGTGAGTTCACGGCACGGATTGTTGACCGCGCGAAGAAGCTGCGCGTCGGCAATGGCCTTGAAGAAACCATCGAAATGGGCCCGCAGATCAACAAGCAGCAGATCGAGACCTCCACGCGCTACGCAAAGATCGCGCAGGAGGAAGGCGCGGCGCTGCTGCAAGGCGGCGTGGCGCTGAAGGAGGGCGCACACGGCAAGGGGCACTTCTTCGCGCCCACCATCTTCGGCAAAGTGCAGGCGAAGATGCGCATCGCGCAGGAGGAAGTCTTCGGGCCGGTCCTCAGCATCATCGAGTGCGACGGGGTGGAAGATGCGATCCGCATCGCCAACGGCATCGAGTATGGCCTGTCGACCGCGCTTTACTCGCGGGATGTGAACAAGGCCTTCCGCGCGATCCGCGACCTGGAGGCCGGCATCACCTACGTGAACGCACCCACCATCGGCGCCGAAGTGCATCTGCCTTTCGGCGGCGTGAAACAGACCGGCAACGGCCACCGCGAAGGCGGCACCGGAGCGCTGGATTTCTACACGACGTGGAAGTCGGTTTACATCGACTACTCAGACAAACTGCAGCGCGCGCAGATCGACAACGCCGATTAATGCCGCAAACCGCATTCGGCAATAAAAGAAAATCGCTCATCAATTCAGGAGAACGCATGATCATCGGAGTGCCGAAGGAAATCAAGGACCATGAGACCCGCGTCGGCATCACGCCTGCGGGCGTAAAGGCGCTGACCGAGGCTGGTCACAAGGTGCTGGTAGAAACGCATGCGGGCGAGCTCTCCGCCTTTACCGACGACGATTACCAGAGCGCGGGCGCCGAAATCGTTGGCTCCGCCCACAACGTCTGGGACAGTGCCGACATGGTGGTCAAGGTGAAGGAGCCGGTGGAGAAAGAGTACGGCTTCTTTCGCCCCGGCCTCACGCTCTTCACCTATCTGCATCTCGCTCCGCTGCCGGAGCTGACCGATCAATTGCTGCAGAAGAAGGTGACGGGCATCGCATATGAGACCATTCGCGACCGCAACAATGCGCTTCCCCTTTTGACGCCGATGTCCGAAGTGGCCGGCCGCATGTCTGTGCAGGTCGGCGCTACATATCTGGAAAAAGAGAAGGGCGGCCGCGGCCTGCTGCTGGGCGGCGTTCCGGGGGTGATGCCGGCCAATGTCTGCATCATCGGGGGTGGCATCGTAGGCACGAATGCCGCAAAGATTGCACTCGGCATGGGCGCGAAGGTCACCTTGGTCGATCTGAACCTGAACCGGTTGCGTGAACTGGACGACATCTTCAACGGCCGCGTCTTCACCCTCGCTTCGAACTCGTACAACGTCGCGCAGACCACGCGCGAAGCAGATCTCGTGATAGGCGGCGTGCTGATCCCCGGCGCGGCCGCCCCCAAGATTGTGACGGCGGCCATGGTCGCGAAGATGAAGAAGGGCGCCGTCATTGTGGACGTGGCCATCGACCAGGGCGGATGCATCGAGACAGCGCGGCCCACCACGCACAGCGATCCCTCCTATGAAGTGAACGGAGTGGTGCATTACTGCGTGACAAATATGCCTGCGGCGGTGCCGAATACCTCGACCCTGGCGCTCACCAACGCGACCTTCCCCTATGTGTTGAAGATTGCCCAGCTCGGAGCGAAGCAGGCCGTCCTCTCCGACAACGGCACAGCCGAGGGCGTGAACACCTATGCAGGTACGCTCACTTACCAGGCGGTCGCCCAATCGCAAGACAAGCAGTACCGCCCCATACGCGACGTGCTTGCTTGATATTTCGGGCTTGCCGGAAATGAGAAGGGCGTGGCCGCGGCCACGCCCTTTCGGCTCACAGTAGTTGTTACTACTGTGAAGGTTCCTGTTCCTGCTGACGCCCAGGCATGACGCGCACTGTAACGGGGTTTACGAGACTGAAGGTGAGTGGCGATTCTGCACCGACCGTTACCTGGTCGTTGCCGGTCATAGCGCCCGCTGCCGTGCCAGCGCCAGCGCCAGCCAAGCCGCCAATGAGCGCGCCTTTGCCGCCGCCAGCGAGGCCGCCGATCAAGGCGCCGGCGCCGCCGCCGCCGCCAATAAAGCCAGCGGTGCGCTTACCCTTGCCTTTGAGTTCGCGGGTCCATGTGCTGGAGTCGATCGGAGTAGGGCTTCCCGCGATGCGCAGACTTGTCAGCCTCAGAGAGAGCAGGCCCTCACCCTTGAATTTGCCACGCGAGTTGGCCGCAGTCACCGTACCGCTGGCAGTGGAACCGGTCGAAACCAGCGTTTTGCCCCTCACCGCAATTGGCGATGTCACAGTGGCATCAAATGCATCGCCTTCCTTCGCGGTCTTCGAGCTGATTGACTGAGCGAGGCGAACCGTCACACGTGTTCCCGCCGGGATGGTATAGGTGACTGGCTGTGGCGGAGGTGGCGGAGGCGGAGGCGGAGTGTTGGCAGGTGCGGCCGGCGTGGCGCTCGGCGTGGATGCAGCGGCACCGGGTGCAGGAGTCGTGGGCGACGCTGCGGGCTGGCTCGCCGCAGGCTGCTCGGCGTTCTGCGGTGGCTGGTTCTTGTTGCAACCGGCAACCAGGAGCAGGCCTGCCAGTGAAAACGGGAGAGCGAGATGTGTCAGCTTGGCATGGGTCATAGCGTTCACTAGGATGACACAGCCGGCGGCGAAATGGCAGCCGGTATCCGTGAATGTCCCGTGCCAGCAGCCGTCCCGCGCGGCAACGCGCAAAAGGAAGCGCCTATAATCGCAAGGTTCACGGATAGATAGGGCTATCCTGAGGAGGGAGTTTTGTGTTTCGCAGCCGTCGCGTAACCGTCGCCCTGCTTGCCGGATGCTTTGGTCTGGCTGCGATTGTGCTGGTCGCGCTCAATGCCTTCAACCTGCACTTCCTGAACCCGCGCGACAGCAACGGAATCTTCCTCTTCACCGCCCTGTCCATCCTTGTCTTTCTGCTTTTGGTGCTGCTGCTGGTGCTGCTCTGCCGCAACGTACTGAAACTCTACGCGGACGGCAAGAATCGGCTCCTCGGATCGCATATCCGGACACGCCTGCTCTCCGGCGCGCTCATCCTGAGCTTCGCGCCCACTTTGTTCATGTTCCTCTTCAGCTACCTGCTGATGAATCGTTCCATCGACCGGTGGTTCTCTCAGCCCGTGGCGCAACTGCGCGAGGACTCCACACGTGTCGCGCTGGAGCTCTCGCAATATGCGGCAGAAAACGCGCGCGCCGAAGCGGAGTCGCTTGCCAGCTCCGTAACGCTGCAACGAAGTCTGGACCAGAAGGATATTCTTTCCGCGCTTGGAGTGGTGCGAAGCCATCGCATCACGCTTGCCGGCGGCTTCGTCACCATCTACAACGATGACGAACCCATTGTGGAGTATGCCGTGCCGCGAGGCGGAGCCGCAGCTTCGCCAGTGATCCGTCCCTGGATGGACGACACAATTGCCACCCGGCCGGCTGCGGGCGAATCTTTACTGGCATTCGTGCTGGCCGCAGCGCACCGCAGTGACCAGCCGGTTCTGACGCTGGGTGGTGTCGATTACGTACTCGGCACCTCAGCCACGCCGTCATCCAGCCTCGTAGTTGTCGCGCTGCCTATGCCCGCAGGGCTGGCACGCACCGTCGGCACCATCCGCTCCGGGACGGAAAGCTACTGGCAGCTCTTCCGCGGCCGCAATCGTATCCGTGGCACATATTTTTTGCTTATGCTGCTGCTCACCATACTCACGTTGTTTGCCAGCAGCTGGCTGGCCCTTTACCTGGCCAAGCAGGTGACGCGCCCCGCCGAAACCCTGGCTGACGCCATGGAGCAGATCAGCGCCGGTCACTACAGCCACCGCGTCACGGTTGGCGCAACCGAAGAGCTCGGCGAAGTCATTCACTCCTTCAACGCCATGGCATCCGACCTCGAGCAGAGCCGAGGTCTCGCTGAAAGCTCCACCGCTCGGCTCTCTGAGGTGAATCGCACTCTGGCGGATCGTCGCCGAGAGCTCGAACTCATCCTCGACACCATTCCCAGCGGCGTTGCCACGCTCGATGGCCGGCTCGCCGTCGTGTTGTCGAATCGCGCCATGCTCGACCTGTTGGACTTCGAGACCAGTGTTCCTGACATAGAACATGCCCTGTCCGACCTGCCGCTCGATGTCGCCTTCCCGCCCGCCATCAGCGAAGAGGTGCGCCGGCTGCTGCGGCGCAGCCAGCGCATGCGCATTGCAGGATCGGAGATCGACTTCGCGACATCGAGCGGGTCGCGCCGGCTCTCCGTCACCCTCGCCGTCCTGGATCAACCGCAGCAGCGCGGCTATGTTCTGGTCCTCGAGGATGTGACCGAGGTGTTGCGAGCACAGCGGCAGGCAGCATGGAAAGAGGTCGCGCAGCGGGTCGCGCACGAAATCAAGAATCCGCTGACGCCCATCTCGCTCTCGGCAGAGCGCATCCGCCGGCACATCGAGAAGCCCACACCAGACAGCAGCACGGTCATCCGCCATTGCAGCGACGTGATCCTCAGCTCGGTTGAAACGGTGCGGACACTGGTCGATCAGTTCGGCGCGCTGGCCCAGTTCCCGGTATCGTCGCCTCGTCCCATCGACTTGAACTCCGTCGTCGATGCCGCCCTACTCGTCTTTGCCGGACGAATGGACGACATCCGTATCGAGCGGCATTATGCATCCGATCTCCCGCTGGTGATGGCGGACAAGGACGCGCTGCGCCGCGCGCTCGCCAATCTTATCGACAACGCCGCGGAGGCCATGCAGGGCACTTTGCACCGCCAGATCACCCTCATCACGGGGGAAAACCTGGGACGCACCATGGCTGAGATCATCGTCGCCGATACCGGCCCTGGCGTGACCAGCGATATGCGCGAGCGTCTGTTTCTGCCATACTTCTCCACCAAGCAACGCGGCACCGGCCTCGGTTTGGCCATCGCGTCGAAAATCGTGCAGGAACATCAGGGGACCATCAGCGTGGAGGAGAACAAGCCGGCCGGAGCGCGCTTCATCATCGAGTTGCCCTTCGCCGACATGACCGCACCGGAGAATGCCGCTCCGGCAACCGCGGAGCAGCGTTCGTGAGCCACGTCCTCATCGTCGACGACGAAGCCGACATACGCGACTCGCTCGGCGAAATCCTCACGGAAGACGGCTATACCGTGACTACCACCGCGACTGGGAGCGAAGCAGTGGTGCTGCTGCGCGACGCCACCTACGACGCCGTTCTGCTGGACATCTGGCTTCCCGATCGCGATGGCATGGATGTGTTGCAGGAGATTCGTCAGCTCGAAAGCGAAATACGACCGGAAGTCATCATCATCTCCGGTCACGGCACCATCGAAAGTGCCGTGCGCGCCACCAAACTTGGCGCATTCGACTTCCTCGAGAAGCCGCTCTCGCTCGAACGCACCCTCATTCTGCTGAAAAATGCCGTCGAGGCGCGCCGGCTTCGTGCGGAGAACGAGGAGTGGAAGCGCCAGCTCTCGCCGCGCGCCCACATTTCCGGCGAGAGCGTGCCGATCAAGGCCTTGCGGCAACAGATAAAAGTTATGGCGCCCACCAACGGCCGCGTGCTCATCTTTGGCGAATCCGGCTCGGGCAAGGAGATCATCGCGCGAGAGATTTACGCGGAGAGCCTGCGTCGCGAAGGTGTCTTCATCGAACTGAACTGCGCCGCCATCCCGGAGGACTCGATCGAGATACAGCTCTTCGGTTATCGTCACGGCGCCGTCCCGGGCGGCCCACCAGAGAAGCGCGGCACCCTGGAACGTGCCAACAATGGCACACTCTTCCTCGATGAGATCGGTGACATGAGCCTGAAGACTCAGGCCAAGGTACTCCGCGCGATGGACGAGCAGCGCTTCACGCCCGTAGGCACCTCGCAACCAGTGAGCGTCGACGTGCGAATCATCGCTGCAACCAACAAAAACCTGGAAGACGAGATCGCGCGCGGCAATTTCCGCGAAGACCTCTTTTACCGGCTAAACGTGATTCCGTTCTATGTGCCGCCATTGCGCGACCGTCGCGAGGACATCCCCATCCTGGTACGCGAATTCCTGAGCGAGTTTGGCCGCGAGTATGGCCGTCCGCGTATCGAGATCAGTGAAGAGGCGCTGGGCCTGCTGAAGCAGTATCACTGGCCGGGCAATGTGCGCGAGCTGCGCAACCTGGTCGAGCGGCTCGTCATCTTGAATCCTCAGGTCACGCGCATCGAGCGTAAACATCTCCCCATGCTGGTCCACCGTGACCCAGGCAGGCTCGCCGCTGACTTCAACTCCCTGCAGGAGGCGCGCAGCGCCTACGAGCGCGACTTCATCCTGAAAAAGGTGGACGAGTGCCACGGCAACATGAGCCGCGCGGCTGAAGCGCTGGGGCTCGACCGCACGCATCTCTACCGCAAGATGAAGGCCCTCGGCATCAGCGCACGCGAGTAGATCGCGTGGGCAATATTTCTATGGTGCGCTGGCTCATCGTTGCGTCATGCGCAGTTCTCCTGACCGCTGTAACTGCCTGCACGGTCTGCACCGAGCAAATCGTCGATGAAACAACGTCACCGGATCGTGCGTGGACGACGCGCACCACAGTGCGCGATTGTGGCCAGTTCGCGACTCCAACTACCAACGTTTACCTGCAACGTTCTGACAGCCGCGCGCGACTCGGCGAGATCGTCGTGCTCGTGCGCCACAGCCATCCGGTGAAGATCACTTGGGCCGGCAGCACGCAGATTCATATCGAATGTTCGGGTTGCACAGACGATGTGCGGCTCGCGCGATCCAGCGTGCACGGAATATCGATTTCTGTCGGCCGCTAGAGCGCTACTTGTCGCGTTGCTTGTTCCCGAGGTCGGTGAGCTGCCGGCGCCAATCCAGTGATTCAACAAAGCCGCGCGACTCCCGCCAATTCTCCTCGACAATGACATGCAGCTCCAGAAAGACGCGCGTGCCCAGCAGCGATTCAATCTCCTTGCGCGCCGAAGCTCCAATTGCTTTCAACTTTGCGCCGCCCTTCCCTATCAAAATCGCCTTTTGTCCGGCTCGTTCGCAGTAGATGGCCGCCGCAATGCTGGTGACGGGCAGCTTGCCATCCTTGCGAGGCTTTGCGTTTGCAAGTGGCTCCTCGTAGCGCTCGATCACGACCGCCGATGCATATGGCACCTCTTCACCGGTCTCCATCAGGATGCGCTCGCGGATCAGCTCCGCGACCAGGAAGCGCTCCGGCTGATCCGTATATTGTTCCGACGGATAGTAGCGTTTTCCCTGCGGCAAGTGCTTGACGAGGTCCGCGATCAGTCGGTCGAGACCGTCTCGTTTGCGCGCCGAGATAGGGATCACGGCGGCGAAGTTGTGCAGCGCGCTCAACTTTGTAATCAGCGGCAGAAGCTTCTCTCGCTCAACGAGATCGATCTTGTTGATCACAAGAAAGACCGGGCAATCGAGTTTGCTGATCAGCTGCAGCGCAAACATGTCCTCGCTGGATGCACGATCATGTTTGGATTTGTGGCTGGCCGCATCCTCCGGCAGCCGCAGCTCCCGCGTCGCATCCAGCATCAGCAGCACGATGTCGCGCTGCTCCAGCGCATCGTGAACTTCCTGCATCATGCGGCGATCGAGTTGCGTGCTGGGCTTGTGTACCCCGGGTGTATCGACAAAGACGATCTGCGCCGCGGGATGCTTCCCCTTGCGGGCAGGCACTTCCACCACTCCTTGGAT
>DASZGZ010000246.1:0-8818 GCA_035938355.1 Acidobacteriaceae bacterium | reverse complement strand
AGCCTGGCGCACGGCGAAGAGAGAGGCCGGCGTCGAATGCAGGATGCATGACACCCGTCACGCATTCGTAAGTAAGCTCGCGGAAAGAGGCACACCAGCATCGGTCATTGAAGACTTGACCGGCCATCTCACCGCAGAGATGCGGAAGCGCTACACCCACATCTCCGCACTAGCCAAAGAGCAGGCAGTCGGCAATCTCATCAGCCAGCCCAGCCAGCCGGTTCAATAGAGGTGCATTTTGGGGAGTGCTAAAGGCTGTTACAGTTTCCGCTACAGTCGCCTGAGCATGGAATCAGCTGCACGCCGTAAGGGATTGATTCTAATGGTCGGGACGGGCAGATTCGAACTGCCGACCCCTCGCACCCCAAGCGAGTGCTCTACCAGGCTGAGCCACGTCCCGACGACGGTGAGGCTGGGGTCTGCTCTGATGAGTGTATCAAGAGTCGCTTTCCCGCTGCTCATTTCTATTGTACTGGTTTGAAGTTGGGCAAGATGCGCGACTCTGACCGGAATACCTGGTAGTGATCAAACGTCATGTCGTTGAGTGCCGTCACATATGGTCCGAAAGTTCCAAGTGTTTTATCCGAGGGCGAGAGAGGGATGACAGATCGCCCTCGCCACAGTGAGACGCTCCGCACGGGGCAGATATAGGTCTTCCCTCCAATATCAACGGGGCCGTATTCGACCATGATGTCGGAACGGACGAGGGGCGGGATTGTTGTGAGATCGGCGCGGAATACAAGACGAAGGATGGCTCCGCTCTGGGGATCGATGGCGATCTCTCCGGAATATCCCGTGGTCTTGAGAAAGCCCTTCACTTCTCCGCCGTCAGGCAGACAGCAGCCCTTTATTTGAAATCGGGACTTCTCGACTGGAACCTGGTAGCGAAATACTGCGAGCCGTTCGTTTCCGCTCTGCTCCCAGCGGCTCCAGGTGAGGGATTCAGGCACGGCAATTGCATCCTCAACCCACCCGAGCAAAGGGCCGAATGTGCCGCGAGTGATGAGGTATCGGTCTTCCGGACCCCGTGTCTTGTTTTTCTGGAGCTCCGCATTCGTAACTTCGTGGCCGTCACGATAGAGCACCTTTTCCTTATATCGGTCCGATAGTTGCAGGGGTTTGTAAGCAATACGATTATCGTGATCGCTGTATTGCGGGTCATCTTCGTAACTCGCGACTGCACCGTATTCGCTGTACTGCATCTCTTCTTCGTAGTCCACGACTGTTCGCGTTGCAGTGAAGTCCGGCAATTTGGGAAGCGTCTTGCGAAGGTAGCTTTCTGTGAGAGAAATCATGTGCGTTTGCGTGGCGCTGTCCGGCGGTGCATCTGCGGGGAGTTCTGCTTGTGGTGGATCGAGAAATTCAGATTCATCGGCAATGGCTGTCAACGCCTGACGCGATTTCTTTCCACGTAATTCCGCCATCATCGCGGCGAGCTCCTGACTTCCGAGCGGTTCGGTCAATTTCAGACTGGAGAGTTGCTGTGCGAGTTCGGAGTCGGACACACCGCGGGATGCGACCAGCCATTGCTGCAACTGCGCAACTGTGACCAGTGTGATCACTACAGCCTTGGGCTTGGGCTTGGGCGGTGGCGGATTTGCTTCTGGACTATTGGAAAAGGGAACAACTGGAGCCTGAAAGGAGAATGCTGCGGATGGCCCGGTTGCGGAAGCGGTGGCGCAGAAATAGATCTGGCAGAAGATGACGACGGCCGCCGGGCATAGACACGACCATGGACGACGCAATGGCCCTCCTTCTTTCCGGGACCACAATCGTAGACGGCCGAATGCCACTCAAAGTCGAAGAGCTGAGAAGTGAACCCCGGAATTTACCCCGCCGGCGGGATGTAGTCCTGGGGGAGGGCGGATCCTTCGCCGAAGAAGAATTGCTCCATCTGCTCGACGAGGAACTCCTGGGCCTCGCGGGTCCAGGGCTGCAGGCGGTATTCGTTCAGGAGCATCTTCTGGCGCTCGACCCACTCCTGCCAGCTCTGCTTCGATACGTTGTGGTAGACCTTGTTGCCGAAATCGGAGTCGAAGGGCGGCTCATCCAGTCCTTCCATCTCTTTTTTGTAGCGGGAATCCTGGACCATGTGGGCCATCGGCGCGTTCTCCTCGTGCAGTGTCCTTCTTATTGTAAGCAAAGCAGGTGGTGGGCGGCGCTGCGATAGCATCGGGACAGGATGAATGCGACGGAGCTTCAGAGAAAACCGAGGGTGCGGTTTGCGCCCTCGCCCACCGGGATGCTGCATGTGGGCAATGCGCGGACGGCGCTCTACAACTGGCTGTTTGCGCAGCACAACGGCGGGACTGCGATTTTGCGCATCGAGGACACGGATGTGGAGCGGTCCGAGGAGCGCTACGAGAATCTGCTGATCGAGGACCTGCACTGGCTGGGGCTGACGTGGGAAGAAGGCCCCCAAATGGGCGGCTCGCACGGGCCGTACCGGCAGAGTGAGCGACTGCCGATCTATGCCGAGCACACGGAGCGACTGCTGGCCGAGGGCAAGGCGTATCGGTGCTTCTGCACGCCGGAACAACTGGAGGCGGAACGCGCGGCTGCTGCTGCGGCGCATCAGCCGCAGATCTACAGCGGACGCTGTCGTGCAATTTCGATGCAGGACTCGCGGAAACGGGCAGCTGACGGCGAATCGTATGCGGTGCGGTTGCGTATTCCGGAGCACCCGATCCGCTTCAAGGACCTGGTTCGCGGCGAGGTGGAGTTTCCCGCCGAGGCGGTGAGCGATCCCGTGCTGGTGCGCTCAAGCGGGATGCCGGTCTACAACTACGTCGTCGCTATCGATGATGCGCTGATGGAGATCACGCACGTGATCCGCGGCGACGATCACGTGTCGAATACGCCGAAGCAGGTGGCGATCTACGAAGCGTTCGGGTGGACGGTGCCTGAGTTTGCACACCTTTCGACCATCCTGGGCAGCGACCGCGAGCGGTTGTCGAAGCGGCATGGCGCGACGTCGATTGCGAGCTTCCGTGAGATGGGATATCTGCCGGAGGCGCTGATGAACTATCTCGCGCTGCTGGGATGGGGCGCCGAGGGCGGGACGCGGGAGACGTTCACGCCGGAGGAATTGGTTCGTGAATTCAAGCTGGAGCGGGTGACGGCGTCGCCGGCAGTGTTCGACATCGCCAAGCTGGACTGGCTGAACCGGCACTATCTGAAACTGCGGCCGATTGCGGAGGTGGCTCGGCTGGCATGGCCGTACTTCGAGCAGGCGGGATATCTCGGTTTACGGGAAAAGGCAACTTCCGAGATTACAGATTGGTTCGAGCAGCTGGTGGCGGTATTCCTGCCGGGTGTCGATCATCTGGACCAATTGCCAACGAAGGCAGCGTTTGTGTTCGCGCTGGATTCGGCGAAGACCAAGGCGGATCCGGAGAATGCGGCGATATTGGCCAGCGACCTGGGACAGGGGGTCATCGGTGCGTTTGCAGCACGCGCGATGGCTGAGCCGGGGCCGATCACAGCGGAGCGCTTCAAGGCGCTGATGAATGAGGTGAAGGCGGAGACGGGCGCGAAGGGAAAGGACCTGTTTCATCCGGTGCGCATTCTGCTGACCGGAGCGCACTCCGGGCCGGAGTTCGACAAGATCATTCCGTTGTTTGAGGAAGGCTCGGCGCTGCGGTTGGGTGTGAAGAGCGTTGGCGAGCGCGCGGCGGCTGTGTTCTAGAACAAGTGAGGGACGAAGCGATCGGTGTTGCGAATGACCGGATCGTGTGACTCACGCATGCCGAGGCCCGCGGGCTCGCCGTCGATAAGCCAGCTGCCGAGCACGGCGTAGTTACCGTCGACATAACGGACGGGCGCGAGTCCCTGATAGACCCAGGGGCCGTCGGCGAAACGGCCATCAGTTTCAAAGCCGTGGCTGCCATTCACGACGGATATGTTTGCGCCTTCGCGGCCGAGGATCGGCTTGCGCACGTAGCGCGTCATGTCGCGCGGACCGTCCAGGTATGCGGGCAGTAAAAACTCATGATCGGGATACATCTCCCAAAGGATCGCGAGGAGCGCCTTGTTGGACCAGAGCATCTTCCATATGGGCTCGATCCATTGCGTGCGGCCCTTTTGGGGTTTGTTGCCGGATGCCATGTTGACGAGCGCGTTCATGCCGAAGGGTTCGGCCAGCAGCGTTTCCCATGGGTACAGCTTGAACAACGTGGCGAGTGGCGTAGTGCCGTGGCCGACGAAACAATGCCGGTCGTTGTCCCAACCGATCTCATGCATCAGGAGGGCGACGCTGTCGATGCCGGCTTCGCGCGCGGTATCGCGAAGATAGGAGATGGTGAGGAGGTCCTCCTCGTCGCCGTCATGCGCGAAGTGGACGGGCTGCTGGACATAGAGCACGAGATCGCGCCACTTGGCGACGAGTCTTTCGTGGAGAGAGTTCCACTGATCGCGCGTCGGAAAGCGATCCTGAAGCCAGTACCACTGGATGACGGCGGCTTCGATGAGTGAAGTGGGAGTGTCGGCGTTGTACTCAAGCAGCTTGATTGCATAGCCGTCATAGGCAAGATCCATGCGGCCATAGAGCGCGGGCGGCTCATCCTTCCAAGTGCCGCGGATGGCTGGAATGGCGGCTTCGGAAATGTGCATGGCGGCCAAGTGGTTGCGGCGGAGGATGTAGTCTCCGGCGGCGAGACACATCTTCTGGAGCTCGGCTGTGGCGGCTTCAAGGCGATCGACTTCGCTCGACGTGAACTCCCAGTAGGCCGACTCGTCCCAATATGGGCGGCCTTCGACGGAGTGATAGTTGAGGCCTTGGGAGGAGACGATCTTCTCCCAGCCGGGCCGCGGATTGATGGGGTAGCGACGCACGTTATTCTCCCTCACCTCCACCGCCGGCATGACCGAAGCCGCCGCGGAAGATGCCGCCCACCGAGGAGCTACTGCCGCCCACGACCGTATCCCCATAACGGCCACCGCTGCGGCCGCCGTAGAGGAAATGAGCGCCGGAGTGGGTGCCGGCATTGCAATAGGAGTCGGGCTGCTTGCGGTTGTAGCCGTCAACGCAATCGCGATTCTGGTTGCAGCCCGCCAGAGCGCTGCTGGCCGCCAGGAGCAGGAGGCAGGTTGGAATCTCGCGGGAGCGGCGCATGTGCCCACTTATGATGAGGCTCGGCGGCGGTCTGCACAAGCATAATGCGGCATGGCTCAATCGACACAAGTGAACCCGGTTGGCAGCTGGTCGCGAGTCGATGGGATCGACTTGCTGCGCGGGCTCGCGATCTTCTTTGTCTTGATGAATCACGTCAACATGCAACTGTTGTTTGCGCATGTTCCATACACACAGGGGCTTCCGAAGCAGCTTGTGTGGTCGCTGGTGTGGAACGGGCAGCAGGGCGTGCAGATTTTCTTTGCGGTCTCCGGCTTTCTGATCACGTCGACGAGCCTGCGGCGATGGAAGAGCCTGGCGCAGGTCTCCGTTGCCGACTTTTACCGATTGCGCTTTGCGCGCATCGCGCCGCTGCTCGTGGGGCTGCTGGCGATCCTGAGCCTGCTGCACCTGGCGCATGTGCCGCATTTCGTTGTGAGGCCGGAGACGGGCGGATTGGGACGCGCGCTGGTGGCGGCGCTGACCTTCCACGTGAATCTGCTCGAGGCAAGACGGGGATACCTGCCGGGTAGCTGGGACATCCTGTGGTCGCTCTCGGTGGAGGAGACGTTCTATTTCGCTTTTCCGTGGGTGTGCCGGCTGTTCGGCCGGGGCAGATTGATGATCGTGCTGTTGCTGGCGTTCGTGTTGCTGGGGCCGTTCGGGCGCTCGGTGCTGGCGCATGGCAATCCAGTGTGGCGGGAGTATTCGTATCTGGGCGGCATTGATGCGATTGGGATGGGATGCCTGACGGCCATTGCGCTCCACGAGCGCACGCCATCGCGTGCGGGGCTGTGGTTGCTGGGTGCTGCGGGCGGGGTGCTGCTGATCTTCTGCCTGGCGTTTTCGCGCATAGCCTACGTATGGCTGCCGGAGCGCACGGGACTTTACATGAGCGTGGTTGGGGTTGGGGCGTCGATGCTGATCGCGGTGGCGGCGCAGACGGGCTGGCGCAGCCCGCGCATATTTCTGCCGCTGCTTATGGCCGGACGGCGAAGCTATGAGATTTACCTGACGCATATGTTCGTGGTGATCGCGATGGCTGCCGGGTTTGTCGCGCTGGGAAGTGCGATGTGGGCCGTGCCGGTGTTCTTCGTCGCGGTGATTGTGGTTTCGAGTTTCCTTGGTGATACGCTGGCGCGGTTTTGTTCGGAGCCGGCGAACCAATGGCTGCGCAGCCGATGGCATGAGGGGGCGACGCAGATGGGATCCGTGGTCAAGGAGAATGAAGCGGTTGCGCGATGAGCGACGCTATGCCGTTGCGCCGGCGCCGTCGAGCTTCATCAGCAGCAGGGTCATGTCGTCGTGCTGCGGGGCGGTAGCGGCGAAGCGGTCGGCCTCGGTGACGATGTGGCGAAGGATGGTGCTGGCATTTTCCGGCAGGCGGGAGCGGGCAGCGGCGACCATGCGCTCTTCGCCCCATTCCTGGTCCTGCAGGTTGAGCGCTTCGCTGATGCCGTCGGTGTAGGCAAGAAGGAGGTCGCCGGGTTTGAGGATGAGGTGGCACTCCTCGTAAATCGCGTCGGGCAGCAGGCCGATGACCGGGCCACCGCCATCGAGGGCGTGCACCTCACTGCCACGCAGAACATAAGGCGGATTGTGGCCGGCATTGACGTAACGCAGCAGGCGCGTCGGCGGCGCGTAGATGCTGAAGAAGAAGGTTGCGTAGCGGTTGGTGGCGGAGGACTCATAGACGAGCCGGTTGACGCGTGTCATGAGGCGCGCGAGGTCGGCCGGGCCATCCATCGTCATACCGCGGAGGGAGGCGCGCAGGCTGGCCATGAGCAGCGCGGCGGAGATACCTTTGCCGGAAACGTCGCCGATGGCGAGGCCAAGCGTGCCGTCTTCGAGCATGAGCACGTCGTAGTAGTCGCCGCCCACTCCTTGCGCGGGCCGGCAGGCGCCGTAGATAGAGTGGCCGGGCAGGGTGGGGAGTTGCTGCGGGAAGAGACGCTCCTGCACTTCACGGGCGATCTCGATTTCGCGGTCGATGCGCTCGCGGCGCGCGGCTTCGCTGGCAAGCGAATGGACGAGCGCGCTGATCTCGAGCGCGAGGCCGGCCTGGGTGCTGACGGACTGCAGCAGGCGCAGGTCGGAAGGCGTGTAGGGCTCTTCGGAGCGTTTGGGGCCGAGACTGATGAAGCCGAGCAGACGTTCGCGGCCGGCGAGAGGGAGCAGGAGTTCGGCACCAAGCGTGTCGAGCGCCTGGCGTTCGCGGTCGTCGGCCAACAGGAACCAGCCGTCGGGATTTTCGCGGTAGAGGGTAGCAGGCTGGTTGGAGCGTGCGAGATTGCGGACGGTGGAGGAACTCTCCTCGAAGCGCTTGGGCACATCGTCGCCGACGCCGATGCAGTGCTCGATGCCAAAGCTGCGGCCGTGGCGCAGATAGACGGCGATCGAAGAGACGTGCAGGACCTCCGAGATGCGGCGGCTGACGGTATCGACGAGCGGCTTGGCCTCGGTGAAGCGCCGTGCCTGATCGGATAGCTCGCTGAGGACCAGCTCGGCGTCATAAGCCTCGCGGAAGAATTTGCGGTCGAGCCAGCGCTGGAGCTTGTTGCTGATGGAGTCGTGCGAGGCGAAGAGCTTGATAAGACCAGCGGCCAGGAGAATGAGGACCGGGATGGCGACGGGCAGGTTTTCCTTGTGCCGGACCAGCGGAAAGACAAAGTGGAAGATGACGAGGGCGACGACGGCGAACTCCGCCATGAGCAGCGTATAGCGCGCGAGCGCGTACTTGGTGCCCATGCGGAGGAGGAGGCGGACGTCCAGCGCGCGCTGGACGACGACGACATAGGCGAAGGAGAAGGGCGCGGCAAAAAAGAGCAGGAAGGCGGGCAACCCCAACCATGGATTTTTCCCGGGCGCGAAGCCGAAGTGCGGCAGTAGAACAAAGACGAGCAAGAGCGAACCAATTCCGATGACTGACCCAAAGGTGAGCACCTGCATGCGACGCCGGGCGTCCGCGGTGGTGGCGGAACGCAGCTTATCAACCAGTGCAGCAACGTAGATGAGGACGCATATCAGGTTGAGCGGGTTGAGAGTGCGATCGACCCAAGGAGACAGGCGCGCGCTGAGGCCCCCATACTCGACCGCAGCGAAATTTTCGATATACAGCACGGTCGCGTAGAGGGCGAGGCTGACCAAAAGCGGCACCAGAACGAGCCACTTTGCCCAGGGGAATCGGCGATCCACGCGCCAGCGTTCGGGAAAGTAGATCCCGAAAAGAAATAAGGCTGGAGTGCCCAGCACCTCCAGTGCGTCATACCAGGTGCGCAGCGGAAACGCCCAGGGGTCAGGCCACCAATGCGGTGAAGAGAAAAGCACTGAGGGAAACGCAAAGAGTACCAGCAGCAGCCACGCATTTGGATCGCGAATGCGTGCCGCAACCACCCAGTAGCCAATCAGCAGACAGATGATGGGCGGCAGAAGCTGCAGAAGATTGAGGCCCCATTCGAAATTGAAGGTCTTCTGCGAGGCCTGGCCAACCGTGGTGTGGATTTGGGCGTGATATTCACTGCCGTCCACGCGCCGGACCTTCACCGCAAGTGCACTGCCTGCTTGAACGAAGTCCTTGCCACCGCCGATGAGCGCAACAATCTGACGCTTGTTGCGATAGGGCTCACCATGGATTTCAAGCAGCCGATCGCCTGGCTTGAAACCGGCCGCGAGGGCCTCATGCTCCAAGTTGCTGATGGTGAACAGGTC
>DASZGZ010000245.1:0-11725 GCA_035938355.1 Acidobacteriaceae bacterium | reverse complement strand
GCGCCGCCTTCGGTAGCGAGCGGCATGCAGCGCATTGGGCGCGCGGGGCACCATGTGGGCGCGGCGAGCGAGGGAGTGATCTTTCCCAAGTACCGCGCCGATCTTGTGGCATGCGCCGCGGTGACGCGCGCGATGCACGAGGGCCTGGTGGAGTCGACACGCTACCTGCGCAATCCGCTGGATGTGCTGGCGCAGCAGATGGTGGCTACCGTGGCGCAGCCGCCCCGTGTTTCGCGTGCGCCGCGTTCCAGAAAAGAGCCGCCGCTGCCGGCGGAGATCACGGTGGATGATCTGTTCGCGATTGTGCGGAGCTCAGCGCCCTTTGCTGAGTTGAGTCGCGGCGCGTTTGAAGGCGTGCTCGATCTGCTGGCGGGGCGCTATCCGTCAGATGAATTTGCCGAGCTGCGTCCGCGCGTGACGTGGGACCGCGTCAGCAATCTGCTGACACCGCGCGAGGGCTCGAAGATGCTGGCGATCCTGAATGGCGGGACGATTCCGGACCGCGGGCTGTATGGCGTTTTCCTTTCCGGCACCGAGGGTCGGCCGGTGCGCGTGGGCGAGCTGGACGAGGAGATGATCTTCGAGAGCCGCACGGGCGAGACATTCATTCTGGGCGCGACGACATGGCGCATCGATGAGATCACGCATGATCGCGTGCTCGTTTCGCCGGCACCGGGCGAGCCGGGCAAGATGCCCTTCTGGCATGGCGACACAGCGGGGCGGCCGCTGGAGTTCGGCCGGCGCATTGGAGCGCTCGTGCGGGAGCTGCGCGAGATGCCGCGCAGCGCGGCGATGTCGCGCCTGACGCGTGAGCACGATCTGGATCCGCAGGCAGCGGAGAATCTGCTGCGCTACCTTGCCGACCAGGAGCTGGCGACGACGGCGGTTCCGGACGACCGCACGATTGTGATCGAGCGGGTGCGCGATGAGCTGGGCGACTGGCGCGTGTGCGTGCTGACGCCTTTCGGCAGCCGCGTGCATGCGCCGTGGGCCATGGCCATCAGCGGCAGGCTGCGCGCGGCAGGACGCGGCGATGTGGAGATGATGTGGGCCGACGACGGATTCGTGCTGCGCTTTCCGGAGACGGATGCTGCGCCTGATCCTGAGCTGATCCTGCTTGATCCGGCGGAGGCGTCGGAGCTGGTGCTGCGACAGCTTGGCTCGACGGCGCTGTTTGCCGCGAAGTTTCGTGAGTCTGCGGCACGCGCATTGCTGCTGCCGCGGCGGCGGGCGACGGGGCGTGCTCCGCTATGGGCGCAGCGCAAACGCGCATACGACCTGTTGAGTGTAGCGGCTCGTTATCCGGCATTTCCGATGCTGCTGGAGGCGTATCGCGAGTGCGTGCGCGATGTCTTCGATATGCCGGCGTTCCTGGAGGTGCTGCGCTCGGTGAATGCGCGCACGACGCGCGTGCATGTAGCGGACTCGAAGGCGCCATCGCCGTTTGCCGCGTCGCTGCTGTTCAGCTACGTGGCGAACTATATCTACGATGGCGACGCTCCGCTGGCGGAGCGGCGTGCCCAGGCGTTGTCGATCGACCAGGAACAGTTGCGCGAGCTGCTGGGCGATGCTGACTTGCGCGAGCTGCTGGACGCGGACGCGATTGCGGAGGTTGAAGAGCAACAGCAGGCGCTGACCGAGAACCAGAAAGCGCGGGGCGCGGACGGCATCCACGATCTGCTTCTGCGGCTGGGCGACCTGAATCGCGCCGAGCTGTTGCGGCGGCTCGCGGCACCGGATGTGGCGATTCATACGGAACGACTCCTGCGCGCGAAGCGGCTGCTGGAGGTGAAGATTGCCGGCGAGAAGCGGCTGATCGCCGTCGAGGATGCGGCGCGATATCGCGATGCGCTGGGCATCCCGCTGCCCCCGGGCTTGCCGAAGGCACTACTCGAGCAGGTGGCGCAGCCGGTGCTGGAGCTGGTACGCCGCTATGCACGCACCCATGGGCCATTTACGCAGGACGAGGTAGCGAAACGCTTTGGATTGGATGCGAAGCAGGTAGACACCGCGCTGCACCGGCTCCTGCTCGATGGCCGGATCGTGGAGGGAGGCTTCCGGCCGGGCGGCGTCCACCGTGAGTGGTGTGATGCCGAGGTGCTGCGGCTGATCCGGAGAAAGTCGCTGGCGCGGTTACGAAAAGAAGTGGAGCCGGTCGAACAGCAGATGCTGGCCCGGCTGAATACGCACTGGCAGGGCGTGCTGCAGCGGCGGCGCGGGCTGGACTCATTGCTGGACACGATCGAGAGCCTGCAGGGAGCACCGCTGCCGGCGTCGCTGGTGGAGACAGCCATCCTGCCGACGCGACTGGCCAATTATGCGCCCGGACAACTGGACACGCTGATTGCCGCGGGCGAGGTGGTGTGGTTGGGGCTCGATCCGCTGGGCGAGCACGATGGACGCATCGCACTCTATCTGGCTGACCGGCTGCGCACGCTGCTGCCACCGGCGCGACAGAACGCGCTGGCTGCGGTGGAGATGACGGCAAAGGAGCAGGCGCTGGTGGAGCAACTGGAGCGCGGCGGCGCGATGTTCTTTGCGCAACTCCATGAGGCGCTTGGCGGCGGCTATCCGGGGGAGACGATCGATGCGCTGTGGACGCTGGTGTGGCGCGGCCTTGTCACCAACGATACGTTCCATGCGTTGCGCGCCTACACGGCAAGACCCTCGGGCAGGCAGCCGAAGCGGGCGCACTCGAGCGGGGCGCAGGTGGCGACGTTCCGCTCCCGGAGGACGACACCGCCCAGCGCGCAGGGACGGTGGACGCTTGTGCCGCAGGCAGACTCGGCGAAAGATCCGGCAGCAGTTACGAATTGGAGCCATGCGATTGCGAACCAGCAGCTGGCGCGCTATGGAGTGCTGACGCGGGAGAGCGTGGCGCAGGAAAACCTGCCCGGGGGCTTCAGCGCTGTTTATGACGTGCTGAAGGCGATGGAGGAGAGCGGGCGGTTGCGGCGGGGCTATTTTGTGGCCGGGCTCGGCGCGACGCAGTTTGCGCTGCCGTCGGCCGTGGACCTGCTGCGCTCGCTGCGCCAGCAGGCGCGGCTGGAGAAGCCGGAGATGGTGCTGCTGGCCGCGACCGATCCGGCGAACCCGTATGGCGCGACGCTGCGGTGGCCGGTGGGAGAGAGTTCACCGTCCGAAACCGCCGATGCGGATGGACAGCCGCGCAGCTTGACGCGCAGCGTGGGGGCGAGCGTGGTGCTGCGCAATGGCGAACTTGTGGCGTATCTGCGGCGTGGCAATCCAAACCTGCAGGTCTTTCTGCCAGCGGAGGAGCCGGAACGATCACAGGCGGCGCGCGATCTGTCGCAGTTCCTGGTGCAGACAGCGCAGGGGGAGATGGCGGCGCGTGAAGGCGACCGCGGCGCGGGACTGGTGATCGCGCAAATCAATGGTCAGCCTGCCGGCGCGCACTTTTTGGCGCGCTTCCTGCTGGATGCGGGCTTTCACGCTGCGCCGAACGGGTTCAATGTGCGGCGCGCGGCGCAGCCTGCGTGGGGGCGCGAGGCAGAGCCAGCCTCCACGGAGAGCGAATAAGTGCCAGAGGGAGATACAATCTATCGTGCGGCGCGTGCGCTGGGCCATGTTCTCGAAGGCGAGGTGGTAACGCGCTTCGAGACCGCGCTCGCGCCGCTGGCCAGTGTCGATGACAACACGCCCGTAGCGGGCCGGACGGTGGAGAAGGTAGAGTCGCGCGGCAAGTGGCTACTGATTCATTTCTCGGGCGACCTGATTCTCGTGACCCACATGCTGATGTCGGGCTCGTGGCATCTCTATCGCGCCGGAGAGCGATGGCGGCGCCCGCGGCGAGAGATGCGCTCTGTGATTGCTACAGCCGAGTTCGAGGCGGTGGCATTCAACGTGCCGGTCGCGAAGTTTTATACCGCAAGTACACTGGCGCGGAACTCGACGATTCCAAAATTAGGCCCGGATCTGCTGGGTGCGCAGTTCGCGGCGGACGATGCGAAGACGCGCCTGCTGTCGCATGGCGATGAGCAGATCGCGAACGTCCTGCTCAACCAGCGAGTGATGGCAGGGCTGGGAAATGTCTACAAGAGCGAGGTGCTGTTTGCGTGCGGCATTCATCCCTTCCGGCGGGTGGGCACGCTCACGCCTGCCGAGATCGATTGCATCCTCGAGCGTGCGCGGCGCTTCCTGGAAGCGAACGTGAAGGACGGCGGAGATGGCGGAATGGTGACTTACACCGGTCTTCGTCGCACGACGCGGGCGTCGGATCCGGGTTCGCGGCTTTGGGTGTACAGGCGTCAAGGCAAAGAGTGCCGGCGTTGCGGCGCGAAGATTGTGATGCAGCGGCAGGGGCCGGGCGCGCGCTCGACCTATTGGTGCCCAATCTGCCAGCCGGCGTTGGCAGCGTGAGCTTCATCGGTGTGGACCAGCGCAGCGGCGTTCCGATTGCCGATGTCGGCGAGGAGGTTTTCTGCGCGAATCGTGTATGGAAGCACGTCGCTCTTCCCCTTGTGGACGACTGCGTTGCGTGCGAGGAAACTTTGGTTGACGTCGTAGCCTGCCTGCTCAAGAAGCAGAAGCGAGACCCGATCGGCCTGCTGGTTTTCCCGACGCTGCATCTCACTAGCTGCAATAGCGGTGCCGAGGGACATGCCTGTTCCTAAGAAGGGAACGGGTGCGAAGCCGACTCCTAGTGCTGCGACGTTGGTGGCGCCGAGTGCCCCCTTGACGATCTGAAACCGTGACTGCTGCTTCTCGAGCACTTCGGCCATGTTGGACGCAATGATTGCGGCGAGTTGTGCGTCGGTCGGGAGATCGCTGACGATTTTCTCCGGGATGAGGATGGTGCCGTCAGGGAATGAGAAGGCGTCGTGATCGATGGGTTTGCGAGTTACTACGAAAAATTGAAAGCGAATGCGCAGCGGATCTTCCTCTTGCAAAGCACGCTGCCAGGCTGGAATGAGTCTTGCGCCGAGGGCCTGCACCCGCTCCTGCGTGGCTTGGTTGGCGACGATTTGAAATGCGCCTGGCTTCGGGCGCTTCGTGTCAGTATAGGCGCCGATGTAAATCTGGCCGACTTTCCTGGCGGCGTAGTCGGGAGGGACGATGCGGATAACCATGCGCTTCAGCATCTTGGCCTCGTGATCGCTGATGGTATTTGGAGCGAAGGCAATGGAGAGAACAGTGAGGCTGCCATCTGCTTCCGGGTGCCCCTCGTACGCGACCCATGTGCCGGGGTGTATTTCCGCGAGGCTTCGGAGAGGCGCAGCAAAGTGAATCTGCGTCTTTTCCGTCAATCGCAAACGGCGACCATCCGCGTGGATGACGCCGCGGCTCGGCTGAGTTTCTGCTGCGAGGGGTAGATCGAGGACGCCGTATCCGGTGATTTTCATGCTGGTGGGCATGTTGTTGGCGTTGAGAATCTCGGCGTGCAGCGCGCCGTGTTTGCGAGAAAACTCCGTGATGGCGAGCGGCTCGCCGATGTAGATGTGGTCCGCGCACGGTGTCGCGGTGGGACCGATGCCCAGGGGCGAGTTGAATTCCGTTTTCGAATCGCAGAGTACGTGCTCGCCAGCAAGATCGAATTCAGTCGGCGAGGTGATGGCGGATATGTAGCCGCTATGTACGTGCGGCTGGTCCTGGGCAGAAGCGAGAGATGCACACGAAAGAAGAGTGGCAGCAAGAACAGCGAAGGGGGCCGGGCGCATAGTTTAGGCGGCGTCCGCTTGAATGCAGGCTGCCTTGGCGGGCAGTATAGCTGGCTAGTGATGCAAAGACGCCTCGGGAATATACTCCCGCAGTTACGAAATGGGGATCTGTCAGCTCTTAGACGCATTGATACGGCTGGGATATATTGCGTCGGTCATGGTGAGGCCGTGGAGGCGGAGCGCGGTCTGCAGGTCAGGGTCTTCGGCGACGATGGCCGTGGCGGACATATTGCTCAGAGGGAAGGGCTCGAAGATGGCCCAGTTTTCTATGGAGTGGCCGTAGCGGGAGCGGTAGAAGATACCGTCGAGACCATGGCGAAAGACGACAAGCGAGGCCTCCTGTGTGAGCTGGCGTGGACGACCGGCCTGCAGAGTCGCCGCGTCGAGCTCGGAGAGTCCCAGCGCGATTGCGGTCGAGGCAAGGTCACGTCGCAGCAAGGCGATCCATTCGGGCGCATAGATATCGGCATACTGGCCATCCGCCTGTGCGGTGCCGATGAGGCGCGCGATCAGCCAGCTTGCGGGGACAGTGGCGAGTGGCGTGAAGTCGTCGTCACCTTCGATCTCGGCGAATTCGGCGAGCAGTGTGAGGTCGGGGCGAAAGCGGGCCAGTGTCTCCAGGAAGCAGCCGAGGCGCTGACTGGAGGTGTAGATGACGCGGTAGTAAGCCTGCGGATCATCGAAGCGATTGCCGAAGGTGCCGTCTAAATGGGCGTGCGCCCAGTCGGGCGGCTGCCAGGGATCTGGCCAGCGGCCGATGCGGTGAAGGGGCTGCCTGGTGGTTCGCGATTCGAGCAATGCGGAGGACTGCGCGGGGCCGAAGGACAAGGGCTCAGGGGACACGGGCAGGTACGGCCTTCCTGCTGCAGTAACGCAGCACTATCTGGGAGGGCGGTTGGGGGAGGACCGCGGTGGAGATGAGTCGGGTGCGGGTGTTTAGCCTCCGGCCAGGAAGGCGCGCGCGGCGCGCAGAACCTCCGGTCCAACAATGTTGAGGTCACCTTCCCGCATCAGCCGCACAGGGACGCGGTCGCCAAGTTCGGGATTGACGCCGGTCATCCACGCCTGAACGACGGCGGGAGTGTCCTGCTCGCGCAGGGTGCGGGCCACCTGAAAGGCGAAGCGCAGGCGCTGCTCGGCGTCGCCGTAGATTTCGCCGCCGGAGATCCAGCGGTCGACGGCCCGGACGTCCTTTACTTTGGCGATGTAGGCGGTGAGTTTCCGGCCTAGAATCTCCACCAGCCGGCTGACTATCTCGGTGGTCGGCAGGCGCAGCGATTCCCGGTGCGCAGCCAGATCGGGGCGGGGCATTGCCATGACGGCCATAGGCGAAATCCTCCTGATGGACTCAGTATCGCACAGATGGCAGATAAATACCGCTTAAATAGCAATTATTTCGCCCTGCAGAAGCTGGCAAATTACTGAGGACTCTGTTGCTGCTGCTGGTCCTGTTGCTGCTGATCGTCCTTCTTGCCGCCGAAGAGACGGCTGAAAAATCCACGCTTTTTGGCCTTGGGCTTCTCCTGATCGCCATTCTGGGCGCTCTGGACGCCCGGATTTCCTGGCTGCTGCGGCTGGCCGGGCGGCAGGACAGTAGGAGCGTGGCTGGGAGGCAGGGGCTGCTGGGGGCCGCCGAGGCCAAAAAGCTTCTGGAAGAAGTTGCGCCCGTCGTCGTTGGGGTGGGAGCAGGTGTTGTGAGGCGCGGTGCCCTCCAGGAAGGCAGCGTAGTAGTTCTCTGGACAGGTGGGGTCGGCAAGGAGGTTGGTGTTCTTGTCGAGCTTCACCAGATCGACGCCCTGCGGAATGGAGAAGTCGCGGGTATCCGAGTACTGGGGGAGCTGGATGGCGCGCTTCATGAACTCGGCCCAGATGGGAGCGGCGGCCTGGGCGCCCTCGAGCTTGATGTCTGAGTAGTCGTCGTTGCCAACCCAGATGACGCAGATGAGGTTGGAGGTGTAGCCGGCGAACCAGGCGTCGCGCGAGGTGCCGGTTTTGGCTGCGGCCGGGGCCAGGAAGCCACGGCTGCGGACGCCGGCAGCGGTGCCCGTGTTCAAGACGTTCTGCAGCATATTCGTGGTCAGATAGGCGACGCGCGGGTCGAGGATCGGCTTCACGTCCGGCTGGTGATCGGTGAGGGGATCGCCATTGGCAGCGCGGACGGAGGCGATCTCCCAGGGGAGGATGCGGGCGCCACCGTTGGCGAAAGTGGTGTAAGCGCCGGCCATCTCGATGGGGGTAGCGCCATACGCGCCGAGGGCTATGGCGGGCGTGCCCTGCGCGGAGCGAATGCCGGCATCGCGGGCGAGAGCGGCGACATTGTCATAGCCGACCATCTGGGCGAGCTCCACCGTCGCGTTGTTCAACGAATATTGCAGCGCGTAGCGGGCAGTCACCTCACCCACGCCGTGGTGGCCGTAGTTTCGTGGTGCATAGCCGCCCTCGAAGGTGGTGGGGTCGTTGTTGAGCAGCGTGACTTCCGTGAAGAGGCCGTGGTGAAGGCCGGGGTCAGGGGGAGGCGGGGTCGCGCCATTCTGTTGCGGATCGCCGGCGATGGTGCTGTCGGCATTGGGATTTGCATTCTCAGCCGTATCCACGACCGTGGCCGGCGCGGTGAGCTGGGTGCCGGCAAGCGAAGTATTGAATGCCGCGGCGTAGACGAAAGGTTTGAAGATCGATCCCGTCGGCCGGTTTGCGACTGCGTGGTTGAGCTGCGATATTCCGTAGTTGCGGCCGCCCACCAGCGCCAGCACCTGGCCGGTATGCGGATTGAGCGCCACCAGCGCGACCTGGGGGCTGGCGATCGTCTCAGGGTGTTTGGATCGCTTGCGCTTCGCCTCTACCAGCTCATCCACAGTCTTCATGCCATCGGAGACGGCTTGGTTAGCGACTTCCTGCAGATCGGGATCGAGCGAGCTGTAGACGCGCAGGCCCTGCGAGCTGTATTGCGATTCGCCGTAGTTGCGGACGATCTGATCGTGCACGATGTCGATGAAGTAGGGGGCGAGGCCACCGTCGATGGTGCCCGGCGCGAGGTGCAGCGGCTCCCGACGCGCGGCTTCGGCCTGGGCCGTCGTGATGTCGCCTGTGTCCACCATGGCATCGAGCACTACGTTCCGGCGGTTGATGGCACGCTGCGGATGACGGTATGGGTTGAGGAAGCTGGGGTGCTGGATCATCCCGGCCAGCAGCGCGCATTCGGACAGGTCAAGCTGGCGGACATCCTTACCGAAGTAGGCTTGTGCGGCTTCGCCGAAGCCATAGATGCCGAACGATCCCTGCTGGCCCAGCGGGATCTCGTTGGCGTACATGGTGAAGATCTCTTGCTTGTTGTAGTGGTGCTCGAGCTGGAAGGTAATCGCGATCTCGATCAGCTTGCGCTTGAAGCGCTTTTCCGGTGTGAGGAAGAAGCCACGCGCGAGCTGCATCGTGAGCGTGGATCCACCCTCGCGTTTTCTTCCGGCGAGCAGATCGCTGCGCAGAGCGCCGATGAGGCGTATGTAATCCACGCCGCCATGCGAGAAGAAGCGGCGGTCTTCGATGGATGTGACAGCCTGCACCAGCGGTTGGGGAAGGTCGTTGTAGGTAACGATGCGGCGCTTTACGCGATTTGCGCCTTCGGAGAGGCTGGTGATGAGTTGCGGCTCAAGCTCGTATGCGGAGAGCTGCTGCCGGGCGTCGCCGGAGATGCTGGTGACCATGCCATCGTCGAAGGAGATGGTCGCGCCTTCCTGCGAATGGTAAGACTGCGGCCCGGGATGCACGCTGATGTTCTCGCCACGCAACTCGTAGGTGCCCATGGGCGAGGCATTGCCGGAGCCGCTATAGCCGGCGATGCGCAACTGTTGCGCGACGGCGCTCGCCGTAAGCTTTTGACCAACGCGGACCTCGCGTGGGGCTGCGTAGATGCGGGGCGTCTGGTTGAAGAGCGGTCGGGAGAGACGCTCGTCGACCACCTGCTTGTACTTGTTGGAGTAGTAGCTGAACGTGATGCCCAGGATGAGCAGCGTGAAGGTGCAGACGATCGAGACGATGATCAGCACCGTCTCCCAGAGGGGCTTTTCGGCGATGCTTCGGTTGGGTGGGAGCTTTAGTTTGACTGCCAAGTTCGTTACCGATCTTCCTGCCGTCCGGCTGCGACAACTTCCGCCGGAGTGTATCTCTCTAGAGTAGACGCAGCGCAGGCCAGCGCGCCTTCGGATTGGATGCCTGGTTAGGCACTCTTTTGGTACTCCTGGCGCAGGGAAGCTACGATTTCGCCGATGGGCAGCTCGCGGGTGGCGGATCTGTCGCCGGCTGTGGCGCGGGCGACCAGCTCGACCAGGCCTTCGGCGGCCTTCTTGCCGACGTTGATGCGGTATGGGATGCCGATCAGGTCGGCGTCCTTGAACTTGACCCCGGCACGCTCATCGCGATCGTCCAACAGGACGTCGAATCCGGCGGCTTCGAGGTCGCGGGCGACCTGTTCGCCGGCAGTCAGCAGCGCGCCATCGGCGATGTTGGTGACGGTGACGACCACATCGAATGGAGCGATGGAAGGCGGCAGCCAGAAGCCGTTGGCATCATTCGACTGCTCGATGGCAGAGGTGAGGATGCGCTCGATGCCGATGCCGTAGCAGCCCATGACCGGCATAACTTCCTTGCCGTTGGCGTCGAGGACGCGGGCGCTCATGGATTCTGTATAACGGAAGCCCAGTTTGAAGATGTGGCCGATCTCGACGGCCTTGCCGATCTTGAGCGGAGCACCGCAATCGGGGCAGCCCTCGCCTTCGAGCGCGTTGCGGACATCGGCCGTGACGGTGGGGGTGAAGTCGCGACCGGGCGTGACGTTGCGGAAGTGGTAGTCGAGCTCGTTAGCGCCGGCAACCATGTTGGTGCGGCCTTCGAGGGCCTTGTCGAGGACGATGGTGAGCCCATCGCCGAGTGGCTGCTTTGCGGCGGTCAACCCTACCGGACCAAGATAGCCTGCCGGACCCTTGAACCAGGTCTCCAGCTCTTCGGTGCCCATGTAACGCAGCTCGCGAGCGCCTGTGACGGCGAGCAACTTGGCCTCGTTCACGGAGTGATCGCCGCGGAGGAAGATAGCGAGCGGCTTCCATTTGCCCTTTCCGTCCAGTGCCATGTAGGCCAGCGCTTTGACGTCGTGCTGGGGCAGCATGTTGAGAAAGTCGACGATGTCCGCGATGGCGGCTTTGCCGGGAGTGTGGATGCGCTCGGGCTTGCCGTCGCCGGTGGGCGCCAGGTCTTCGACCGGTGCGAGGCTTGAGGTGGCCTTTTCGAGGTTCGCGGCGTAGTTGCACTGCGCGCAGGAGGCGATCAGGTCCTCACCGGCGTCGGTGTAGACCATGAACTCCTGCGATCCGGAGCCGCCCATGGCGCCGGAGTCGGCCTCGACGACGACGAAGGAGAGGCCACTGCGGGTGAAGATGGCGCGGTAGGCCTGGTCGTGCTTGCGGTAGCTCTCGTCGAGCCCGGCGGCGTCGATGTCGAAGGAGTAGGAGTCCTTCATGGTGAACTGGCGAACCCGCAGAAGGCCGCCTTTGGGGCGGGGCTCATCGCGGAACTTGGTCTGGATCTGGTACCAGATCTGCGGCAACTGCTTGTAGCTGCGCAGCTCGTTGCGCGCGATCGAGGTCATGACCTCTTCGTGGGTCATGCCGAGGCCGAGCTCGGCGCCCTTGCGGTCCTTCAGGTGGAAGAGGTTGTCGCCAAAGATGGTCCATCGGCCGCTCTCCTCCAGCAGGTCGCGCGGCAGCAGTGCCGGCAGGAAGAACTCCTGGCCGATCTTGTCCATCTCCTGGCGAACGATGGCGATGATCTTGTTCAGCGAACGCTGACCGAGGAAGAGATACGAGTAGACGCCGGCGCTCAACTGCCGGATATAGCCGGAGCGGAGCAGGAACTTGTGGCTGGCGACCTCGGCATCGGCGGGGGCTTCACGGAGCGTAGGGATAAAAAGCTGGGACCAACGGTGCATGCGGGTAGGGATCTCGTCTTCTTTCGGCGCTTTGATTCCAATTGCGAGCGGTCCCTACAGTGTATCGAAGCGG
>DASZGZ010000244.1:0-9954 GCA_035938355.1 Acidobacteriaceae bacterium | reverse complement strand
GTCGAATGTTGTTACGGGTCCGTCTCCGGACCGCGTCATGCAGGTAGGTCTGGGCTTTTGGGCGTCGAAGACGCTGCTTAGCGCCGTTGAAATGGGCATCTTCACCGAACTTGCCCATGGTCCGGAGGAGTTCAACGGACTTGCGGGCCGCCTGGGACTGCATCCTCGCGCAGCGCGCGATTTTTTGGACGCCCTGGTGGCTCTGGGGTTTCTGCACCGCACTCAGGATCGCTACTGCAATGCTCCGGATGCAGATCTTTTTCTTGATCGCAACAAGCCGAGTTATATCGGCGGCATCCTGGAGATGGCGAACGCCAGGCTCTACGGCTTCTGGAACCATCTGACCGAGGCGCTTCGCACTGGCCAGCCGCAAAACGAGTCCAAGAGCGACGCAGGTGCATCTCCTTTCACCGCTTTGTACGCCGATCCCGCCCGTCTCAAAGCATTTCTCGCAGCCATGTCCGGCATCAGCCACGGGGCAAACCTCGCGATTGCGCGGCAGGTGCCGTGGACGAAGTACAAGACATACGCCGATCTGGGAACAGCGCAGGGAGACCTCGCAGTCCAGATCGCGCTCGCCAATCCGCATTTGCAGGGAATCGGTCTTGACCTTCCCGAGGTCGGGCCCGTCTTCGAAGACTATGCGAAGGCGAACGGCGTCAGCGAACGTCTTCGTTTTGAGCCGGGTGATTTCTTCCGCGGACCACTGCCGGCAGTCGACGTGCTCACCATGGGGCATATCCTGCACGACTGGAATCTTGCCGAGAAGAAGATGCTTGTGTCCAAAGCCTATGCCGCGCTGAACCCTGGGGGCGCGTTAGTGATCTACGACGCTGTGATCGATGACGATCGCTCGAAGAATGTATTTGGTCTGCTGATGAGCCTCAATATGCTCATCGAAACGCCGGGTGGATTCGACTACACCGGCGCCGACTGCATTGGCTGGATGAAAGAGGCCGGCTTCCGCGACGCCTACGTGGAGCACCTTGCGGGACCGGATTCGATGGTCGTCGGCTTCAAAGAGTAGCGACGGACATCAATCTAAGAGTTAAAGAAGTACTTTAACTCTTAGGTATTTCGCTTATCGGCTGTTCCAACGCAAAGGCCTGACCACCGGGACCCGCGTCGGCAAAGACCCATAGTCCGTGAAAGCCCTCGCGCAGCTCCGGATGCAGTGCCAGCAGGCCGCGCATCACGGCGATCGTGTGAGCGCGCCCGGCTACTGGATCGCTGCTAGTCGAGCTGTAGTGGGCAACCACATCGAGTCCACCCAGTGCGTCGTCTGTTCGCAGACTGGTGATCTTGTAGCCGGTGCCGTCGGCGTTGACTGTGAGCGGTGTGGTGCCAGGCAGATCCGCGGGACGGATTGCCTGCTGCTCCTCGACCAGTTTTTCCAGATTCGTGCTGGAGAAGAACCCGGCCGGCTGCAGCAGAGAGATGGCCGTGGAGTAATAGAGCCACGCGTTCCACATCTGCTTCTTCGCCGCATAGATGCGGGCCTGCCTCCAGTACCAAAGACCATCGTGTCCGGCTACGCTGAGCGGCTTCGGGAAAAAGCCCGCAAGCAGCCATGGGCCGCCGGCTTTTTGCGATTGCAGCAGCAGAGCGATCTGCTGCGGTTTGGCCACGCCCGTCGCATGCACCAGTGCGAACGCGAATTGTCCGGGCGGCAAATGCTGGATGCCGAAGGTGACATGCGAGCTGTTGTCGCCGGCGTCGCAAAAGAACTGTTGCTGCTCATCGCCCGGTTTCGCATCCGATGCGTCCAGTCCGTAGATTGCATCGACCGTGATGGTAGCCCCCGTGATGAGCGGAGCGAGCGCTGCTGCCGACTGCTCGATGCTGGTGAAGTTTGCAGCCACCTCCGGAACGGTGGCGGCTTTCAGATCCGCCGATCGCGCGCCCTGTACGTCTACCGCAATCTGTCGGGCGGCCTGCACGAGAGCCGTGCGTTCGGCCTCCGTCATCGCACCCTGCGTCTTGCAGGAAACACCCATGGCTGGCAGCGCAAGAGCGAGCAGCACGCTGCCCACGCCAGACATTCGCGCCCAAGTGGACAGGCTCATAGCAATATCACCGATCGCGGCACGCCCTTACTTCAACACAACAGAAGCGCCCAACGCAAAGAAGCGCACCAGCGGGATTCGCGGTTATCGCGAGGCCGCCTTTCGCAGCAGATAGTCGTTGATCCCCTTTTCCCACACCTCTCCCTGCTTTCGATCATGTTGCGCCAGCGCAGCCACATGCCCATTCGCTTCCGGCCGCAGGGCAGTGCGGTCATACGTCACGTCTACTTTCGTATGTGAGGCGTCGGTCGCGTGCAGGCGCACGTTGATGGTCGTCGCCAGCAGATTGCCCAGCACGTAGACGTACTGCATGCGGCCTGCGTTTAGGTCGAAGAGCGTGTTCACCCACACGGCGGTGTCCTCGCCATGGCGCAGCGTGAAGACGGCGCCCTCGACATCCCGGGCAGGAACAGGAAATAGGAACTGAGGGTTCCAGTCATCACCGGCCCACGCGCGTTCGCCCTCCGGGCCAAAGAGAGGCGCGGCCTGCTGCAGCGGCGCGTTCACGTTGAAGGTGAAGCTGCTGCTTACATGAACAGAGGGCTCCGATGGTGCCGTCACGGTGGTCTCCGGTTTCTGCGCGGGCAGTAACGATGGGGCGCACATGGCAAGGGCAAGCAGCAGCGCCTTCATCGCCGCTCCCGCAACTGATGGCTGTCCTGGGCACGCAGCGCAAGCCCGTAGAGAACCCGGAACTGCTCGATGTCCTTGAGCGTCTGCGGCGAGAAGGGCGCCTTGCCCTCGAAGGCGTGCAGCACGATCCCCTCCAGCAGGTCGCCCAGGCTCATATCCTTTTGCTCCGCAATAGCCTTCAGTACCTTCAGCATCCGCTTCTCAAGCCGGACGCCGGTCTGCACGCGCTCCACCTCGATCGTCCCCGAATCTATCGTTCCCGGATGCGGCGTCTCTCGCTCGGTCATTGGTACTAATGTACCACGGTACATAAGAGCAGCCATTTTTTGATGTCACTTTCATCGGCTTGCGGCACAGTGTGAGCGAAGTCACGGCTGGCGTAGTCTATGAAGTGACGGGGGAACCGGAGATGAGGGCCATAGTTTTGAGCGAGCCAGCAGGGAAGCGGCCGATTTTCAGACGGCCGGGCACCGTCCTGCGCCTCACGGAGCTGCCCCTTTCGTTCTCGCGACTGCTTTTGTGTGGGATCGCCGCTGCGAGTTTCGCCACTTTCGCGCCGACGGCTGCAATCTCACAAACCGCGCCGTCTCCCGCCGCTATCACAAACACTCCTGCGCCCGCACCCGCGCCCGCAAAGCACCGTAAGAAGGCCCAGGCCGCTCCAGTGGCTGCTCCCGTTGAGCCCCCTCAGCCGATGGTCGCGCCCAACCTGCTGGACCAGCCAGCCGCGCCCGCAACGGTGACCGCGAACAACAATGAGCTGACGGTAAAGGCCGAGAATTCGAGCCTCTCGCAGATTTTGCATCAGGTCTCATCTGCCACGGGGATGAAGCTGGATGGCCTCGGCGGGGACGAGCGTGTCTTCGGCAGCTTTGGCCCGGCCGCGCCGCGCGAAGTGATCACTGCGCTGCTGGACGGCACCTCGTACAACGTCATGATGGTGGGCGATCTGCCCAACGGTGCGCCCCGGCAACTGCTGCTCACGAGGAAGTCTTCGGGCGGAGCATCGCCATCCACGGCGAGTGCGAATGGCGCCCCGAATGCCAATCAGGCGCACACCGGAGACGAGGACAACCCGGACGATAATGCGAGCACGGATGATTCGTCCGATGACACGGCGCCGCCGATGCAGTACACCCCCCCGTCCATCACGCCGGCGGATCCACCTGCGTCCGCGCCGTCCACCTCCCCGTCCGAGGCGCCTCCGCCGCGTCCCCTTCCGCAGATGCAGAGCGCGCCCCAATAGGCGGCAACTGCGCTGAAACACACGCGTGGAAGTTCCTGATTGCTAGAGAGGGCTTCGTTTTTCGCGCGCATCAAAAACGAAGGCTGACGCTGCGTTCAGTAACGGCGCGGTTCAGCGAAACAGCGGAGACTCGGAATCCAGTTCAGGATGCCTGGATCTGCGCCTCAACGCTGCTGGTCTTGGAGACCTGATGGCGGGAATCGGAATGCATGCGCAGCACCGCGAAGAGTGCCTGGCAGCAGTTGTAAGCCAGAAGAACGCCAAAGGCGAGTGCGGCAAGTACAGCACAGGTAAGTCCTAAGAGATTCATCGTGTCCATGGGGGTAACTTCCTATTTGTCTTCTTGCAATCAAACCTTGTTACGGGATGAATGTGCGCTCCTGCGGAACGCGCTTCATCTCCTCTTTCACTTCCATCAGAGCTGCCATTCTCGCAGAGCGATGTCAGCGTTGACCCTTATTTCTATTGCCGATTAAGATACGTAGAAGACCCGCTTCATGTCCCGGTCTTTTCTGCTGTCTCCCATTACTTTCGCGTCATTTTTCCAGGCAACCTTCAAAGCTGAATCCTGGGCCGCCCTTTCCGAGTCTCCGCATGTCCATCACCAACATCACGGTCCGTGGCGCCCGCCAGCACAATCTGCAGGACATCAACGTGCAGATTCCGCGCAACACCCTTACCGTGATCACCGGCCTCTCCGGCTCCGGTAAATCTTCGCTCGCCTTCGACACCATCTACGCCGAAGGACAGCGCCGCTACGTCGAAACACTCTCCGCCTACGCCCGCCAGTTCCTCGACCAGATCGAGCGCCCCGACGTTGACTCCATCGAAGGCCTCAGTCCGGCCATCTCCATCGAGCAGAAGACCACCAGCCGCAGTCCCCGCTCCACCGTCGGTACCATCACGGAGATCTACGACTACCTCCGGCTGCTCTACGCCTCGGTCGGCACGCCACACTGCCCCAACTGCGGCCGCCCTATCTCCCGCCAGTCCGCCGAGCAGATCGTGGAGCGCGTCCTTGCTCTCCCTGCCGGAGAACGGCTGACTGTCTTCGCGCCCATCGTCCGCGGCCGCAAGGGTGAGTTTAAAGATCTACTCGATACTCTTGATCAGCAGGGGTTTAAGGCCCGGGTGGATGGCGAGGTGCGCGACCTGGCCGATCCCATCTCGCTCGAGAAGCGGAAGAACCACACCATTGAGGCCATCGTCGATCGCGTCGTGCTCAAGCCGGGCGTCGAAAAGCGTCTGGAGGCGGCCGTAGCCAAGGCACTCCAGCTGGCGAATGGTCTGGTCCTCATCGGAAATGCCGCAGGCGAGCAGCTTTACTCCTCGTCCATGGCGTGTCCCGACTGCGGACTCGATGTCCCTAAATTGGAGCCTCGCAGCTTTTCCTTCAATAGCACCTACGGTGCATGCCCCGAATGTCATGGTCTTGGCAGCATCTACGACTTCGACGCGGCAAAGGTTGTCACCGACTGGTCGAAGCCTTTGCTCGAAGGCGCGCTAGGTCCGGGCTCCGGCTCGCAGTACCTCGCACGCCTGGTGAAGCTCGCTGCCCAGAAGTACAAGATCCCCATTCAGAAGCCCTTCGAGGATCTGACCGAAAAGCAACAAGAACTGTTACTTTACGGTCCCGGAGCCGAGGCGCCCCGCACGGGATTCCACGGCGTCTTCGCGTGGCTGCGCGATTCGCTCGAGGAATCGAAGTCCGACAGCTACCGCGAATGGCTGCTGGGCTACATGTCCGCCGCGACCTGCCCGGTCTGCCACGGCAAGCGCCTGCGTCCCGCCTCGCTCGCCGTCAAAGTCAATGAACTCTCGATCGCAGACTTTACCAGCCTGCCGCTCGGTCGCGCGCTCACCGCAGCCCGCTCCCTCAGCTTCTCTGCGCGCGACGCGCTCATTGCCGACCGCCTGCGCCGCGAGATCATCGAGCGCCTTGAGTTTCTCAACGCAGTCGGGCTCTCCTATCTCTCGCTCGACCGCAATGCGGCCTCGCTCTCCGGCGGCGAAGGCCAGCGTATCCGTCTTGCCACGCAGATCGGCTCGCGCCTGCGCGGCGTGCTGTACGTGCTCGACGAGCCCTCGATCGGGCTCCATCAGCGCGACAACCAGCGGCTCATCGCCGCCCTTGAATCGCTGCGCGATCTCGGCAACACCGTTCTCGTCGTCGAGCACGATGAAGACACCATCCGTAGCGCAGACTATGTGCTTGACCTCGGCCCCGGTGCGGGCAAGCTAGGCGGCCATGTAGTCGCCGAAGGCACGCCGGCCGACATCATGGAGGCAGCGGACTCCCTCACTGGCCGCTATCTCTCCGGCGCAGCCGCCATTCTGCATCGCGCCGAGCCGCGCTCGGTCAACGGGTCTTCGGGGAGCGGTACTTCGGGGAGCGGCTCTTCCGTAAACGGCTCGTGGATTACCGTCGAAGGCGCGCGCAGCCACAACCTGCGCAACATCATCGCGCGCTTTCCGCTGAACGTCATGACGGTAGTCACCGGCGTCTCCGGCTCCGGCAAGAGCACGCTGGTAAACGACATCCTCTACCGCTCACTGGCCCGCGAACTCTACGACTCGCGCGAGACGCCGGGCGAGCACAAGGGCATCAAGGGCGTGGACCAGATCGACAAGGTCATCCGTATCGACCAGTCGCCCATTGGCCGCACGCCGCGTTCCAATCCGGCAACCTACACCGGCGTGCTCTCGGCCATCCGCGACATCTTCGCCATGCTGCCGGAGGCGCGCGAGCGCGGCTACAAGCCCGGCCGCTTCTCCTTCAATGTGACCGGTGGACGCTGCGAGGCCTGTCAGGGCGACGGCCAGAAGCGCATCGAGATGAACTTCCTGCCCGACGTCTACGTTCTCTGCGACGTCTGCAACGGCCGGCGCTTCAACCAGGAGACGCTCGCCGTCAAGTTCAATGGCTACTCCATCGCGGATATCCTCGACCTTGCCATCGAAGATGCGCTGCCGGTGCTCAAGGACATACCGCAGGTCCGCCAGAAGCTGCAGACGCTGGTCGATGTCGGCCTCGGCTACGTGCACCTCGGGCAGGCGGCAACCACGCTCTCCGGCGGCGAGGCGCAGCGCATGAAACTCGCCCGCGAACTCTCCAAGCGCCAGACCGGCAAGACGCTCTACGTGCTGGACGAGCCCACTACCGGACTTCATTTCGATGACGTCCGCAAGCTGCTGGAGGTCTTGCACCGGCTCACCGACCTTGGCAACACCGTCATCATCATCGAGCACAATCTCGACGTGATCCGCAACGCCGATTGGATCATCGACCTTGGACCCGAAGGAGGCGAGGACGGCGGCACCATCGTCGCCGAAGGCACGCCCGCCCAGGTCGCACAAGTTGCGGACTCGCACACCGCCACTTTCCTGCGGCGCTATTTCCCTGCGGCCGAGTCTCCGCGCTCTGCCGCCCCGTCCAACGGGTCAGTGAACGGACAGGCGAAGAAGAGCACCCGCCGCCGTTCTGCTACAGTCCAGTAACAATTCAATGCCGATCGATCCCAGCTTTCTGCCGCCCGCTGCCTCGCCGGATGACTTTGCAGTCCCGGGGGACCGGGTGCCCGTCGCTCCGTTGGGTGGGACGCCGTTGCCGCCTGCTACCCCCAACCTCGGACACACTCTAGTCTTCGGTATCCTCGTCGCGCTTGCCGGGTTCTTTATCGGCCTTCTCTTTCAGCTCGCCCTCATGCACCTTGCCCCGCATATGCGTGAATCGGCAGAGCAGATGCAGACTGATCCGCTGCTCGTGATCCCGGTCGAAGCCCTTATCTACGCCATCGCCGGCGCCGCGAGCTTCCTCCTCTTTCCGTTTTTGTGGAGGCGCCCCTTCGGCCATGGCATCCACTGGCGCGCCTTCATCGTCCGCCGGCACACATGGCTGCTGGTCGGCATTGGTGTGGCCACCAGCGTCGTGGTCCAGTTGCTGTCGAACTTCCTGCCTATCCCGAAGGAACTGCCCATCGATAAGTTCTTTACCCATCCACTCGGCGTCTGGCTCATCGCGATCTTCGGCGTCACCGTGGCGCCGGCCTTTGAAGAACTGGCCTTCCGCGGCTTCCTGCTGCCCTCGCTCGCCAGCGCGTGGGACTGGGTGATACAGCGCGCACGCACGCCGCGTGATCTGCTGGGTGGTCCCAAGGCACAACAGCTTCCAGAAGGCGAATGGCAGCAGCAGACAGCCGTCTATCCCTCAGTGTCCTCCGACGCAGTGAACGTCTTCGATCGTGCGGCGGACTTTGGCGACGCGCAGAGGGATTCCAGCAACGCGCAACACGGTTGGGGCAACGCCGAGCTGGGTTCCAGCAACGCGGAGCGGGGTTCCGGCGATGCGGAGCGGGGTGCCCCCAACCCTGACCCGCACTGGAGCATCCCCGCCCTGATCTTCTCCACCATCATCACCAGCATCGGCTTCGCCATGCTGCACGGCGCGCAGCTTGCCCACTCGTTCGCACCCCTGGCCGTGCTCTTCGCGGTCAGCGTGGTGCTCTGCATTACGCGCCTGCGCTTCCATTCCCTGGCCGCCAGCACGCTGGTGCACTCCCTGTACAACGCCACCATCTTCGTCATGCTCTTCATCGGCACAGATGGCTTCCGCCACTTGGATAAGCTGGGGAAGTAAAACGCGGTGCGGAGCCGCAAACTACAAGTCAGAGGCACTCGATGACGCAATCCTCCAGCCCCCGTCAGCAGTTGCTCACCCTGCTCGCCCGCCAGTCCTTCAAACTCGGCGACTTCCAGCTCTCCTCCGGCGGACGCAGCGACTACTACATCGATTGCCGTACCACCACGCTCCACGCCGAAGGCGCGCGTCTCACCGGGGTCGCCATCCTCGAGCTGCTGCACAAGCACCATCTTGACCCGCACGCTGTGGGCGGCCTCACCCTTGGCGCCGACCCCATCGTCTCCGCCGTGGCCATTGCCAGCGCGCAGCACCATCTTGACGCCGGCAAAGGCCGTCTCATCCACGGCTTTCTCGTGCGCAAGGCGGAGAAGGCGCACGGTACCGGCAGGAAGATCGAAGGCTTCTCTGAGGAGAATGCGCCGGTGCTCATCGTCGACGACGTATGCACCACCGGCGCCTCGACCATCACTGCTATCGAGGCAGCCCATGCGGCCAGGATGCGCGTGATCGGCGTCGTGTGCCTGGTCGAGCGGCTCGAAGCGAAAGGCCGGCCGGCAGTCGAAGTAGCCGCCAACGGCGCGCCCTTCCTGAGTCTCTTCACGTCAGAGGATGTGCGGGCTGAGCACGTGAAGCACATGCCGATGTAGCCATATTGGGATGCATCCACATGCCTCGTCATCCCGATTGGAGCGAAGCGAAGTGAAGGGGATCTGCTGTTTGGTTTTTGCTATTCAGCGCCCGGCTTCCAGACATATGCGCCTTGCTGCGGCAGTCCAAAGTGCGCCAACACTCGATCCACAAAATTGCGAACCATATCGGCCGTGGTAGCCGGCTCGTTGTAGAAGGCCGGAATCACCGGAAAGATCGTCGCCCCGGCATCCGCCGCAAGCTGCATGTTGCGCAGGTGGATCCGGTTGAATGGCGTCTCGCGCACGCAGAGCAGCAGCGGCCGCCGCTCCTTCAGGCACACATCCGCCGCCCGCTCGATCAGATTCGCCGCCATGCCGTTCGCAATGCCGGCCAGTGTCCCCATGGAGCAGGGAAGCACAATCATTCCCGCCGACGGATAGCTGCCGCTCGCGATCGAAGCGCCGATATCCTGTTCTGCATGTTGCCGCGTCTTCTTTGCCGCTGCGCCGAGCAGCTTCTGCAGCAGCTCATGGCGGCCGGAGACGTGCAACTCCTCAGCGATGACGCGAAGTGCCCCTTCCGAAGCGACGAAGTCAACACCCGAGATACGGGCGTCTGCCTCCAGCGCGCGCAGAAGCTGCTGCGCCAGTAAAGCGCCGCTCGCTCCCGTCACCGCGACGGTGACGTTCACGCAGGCACAGCCTCGTACTTCAACACCCGGTCAAAGATCGCATCCACAT
>DASZGZ010000243.1:0-5057 GCA_035938355.1 Acidobacteriaceae bacterium | reverse complement strand
CATCATCACCGATGGTGGAGACAATGCCTCGAGGCTGACTCTGGATCAGGCGATCCGGCGCGTTCAGTCACTGGATGGCCCGGTCGTCTACGCCATCGGACTACTGTATGAAGACCTCACCAAGGAAGAAGCTGCTCGCGCGCGGAGCGACCTTCAGGCGCTCGCGTTGGAGACTGGCGGCGTCGCTTACTTCCCTCGTTCCCTGAATGATGTGGACGAGATCGCGGCACAGGTCGCTCGCGACCTCCGGAACCAGTACACCATCGGCTACCACTCCACCAAGGCGGCAAGCCTGGGCGGATACCGTACCGTGCGCGTGGAGGCGAAGGTGCCGAAACATGCCCCGATGACTGTACGGACCCGTAGAGGATACTTCCCCAAGCAGCCGCTGCAGCCGCAAACGGCAAAGGTGACGTCGCAGCCCGCGCCACAACAGCCGCCACAGCAATAAAAGAGCTTCCGCAAGCGCGGTCTCTTCAGCCGATCTGCGGTTTCATGAGAAAAGAGAAGGGCCGGAAAGTTGCTGCTTCCCGGCCCTTCGTCTCGTCCTGATCCCCGGTAGGTCGCTCGTTACCAGATACCCTTATCGCTTCCTGTGATCTTCTGCCCGACGAAGGCAGCCGTGGCCAGCCACGGCAGCAGACCGAGTCTGGCGCTGTTGTTGAGGTCGCCCTGGCGCAGCAGGCCGGTGAGCTGCGATCCGTAAAGGCTGGCGGATTGCGGCATGATGGGGACACGCAGAAAGCTGCGCGCGTAATAGGCCTGGTCGCCGCCAAACCGGGAAGCCGCTGTCACAAACGCCGGAAGCTCCAGACCTGTGCCGCGATACTGCTTTACGTAGTCCGACACAATCACCAGGTATGTAGCCGTCCCTTCCCATATCTCAGCGGCGCTAGCCGAGGAGCGCAGATCCGCGTAGTCGATGGCGCCTGACTCAATGAGTTCCCCAGAGTCGACGATGTCGCACAACCGGAAATAGAAGTGGCGATACATGCGCTGCAGGGTGGAGATCAGGAGCCGATCGGAGATCGATGCCGTTCTGAACGGTAGCCCCGCGATTTCTATGGAACGCACACGTCGAAGCAGATTGGAAGCAATCGTGGTCTGCTCGCCGGTCTGACCCAGCCGGCCCACATGGATCTCGACCGCCTCCGGCAGCCCTGGGATATCGAAGTTCCACTTGCGCGCCAGGCGGTCTCCCCAGCTTCGCGCGGCCATCTCTGCCTGAAAGCGCCTGCGCATGAGATCGATTACCTGTGCCGGCTTCGCGCTCGTGTAGAGATCGAGGTCGCTGCCCAGGTCCGGCCAGTGATCGAGGGACTTGATCACGGCGACGCCAAGTCCTTCTTCATCGAAAGCCCTGCACACATTGTGAAGATGCGGGACTGCGAGGTCGATACGCGCGCACTCTGTCTCCATGGCGGCAGTTGCCCAACCGGCCCGCACGTCATCGTCCGCCTCGAGAACGATCTTCAGAAACACTTCCAGGCCGCGTATAACGACGTGATTCAGGTTCGCCAGATTCACCAGGTCATCGAAGTCCTGCTGGCTGATGCCCCTTACGTCCGCAACCAGACGCGAATAATCCGCCTCGTCTTTCGGTGGAAACAGCAGACGCGAGAGAAGAACCATGGACTTCGGTGAAGGGTGCTGAGCAGATTCGTTCGGCAAGGCGGATGTTTCCTTAATTGGGATGAGGAGGAGATTGGGGCGTGGGGGCCGTCGGTGCTGTTGCGGGAGGATTCGAGTGGGTCGGCGTCGTCTGGGGTGGCGCGGGGTTCGTGTCCACCGGAGTACCATCGCGGCGCTCCAGTTCGACATTTCCTGGCTCAGCATGCCGAGCCTGACGGTACCGGTCCAGCTCACCGCCCACCTTTTGCTGGCTATCGGCTGCGACGACCTCGAGATGCTGCCCCTCGGCCAGGCTGCTGGTCGCCAGCCCTATACGGGCGTTGGCATCGTCTGCTTGTCGGGCCTTCATGTAAAAGAAGTTTGCCGTCTCCAGATCACCGTCTCGCTCAGACACGTAACCGAGATTGTTGAGGGAAAAGGCGCTGTTCGGATTAAGCGAGTACGCCTTCAAAAAGTCCCTTCTCGCCGCCTGCCAGTCATTCCGGTTTGTCGCGGAAACTGCGCGCACCGTGAGCAGCGCGGCCTGGGCCTGGGAGCTGTCTGTATTCTGCAGGCGCTGTTCCAGTCTCCGCGCGCTCTCTGCGGCCATCTCACTCACAGATTTGCCTCTCCACGTGCGATCCAGCGTGACCACGACAGGCTCAGAGGAGTGCAGTTGGGCCGCCTGGTCGAAATACCTCAAAGCGCCCTCATAATCCCCAACGGACTCTCTGGCCACGCCCAGGTTGTTCAGGGTAAAGGCGTTCCGGGGATCCATGGCAACAGCTCGCTGCAGCAGGCTGTCGGCTTCGGAGGTGCGATTTTCGGATAGGAGGGCAACCGCCTCGACATTGATGTGATTCACACGCATGGGTCCATCGCTCAAACCATTCAGCGCATACTCAATCGGCTTGCCTTCCAGTTGCTTTGCATTGCTGCGATCAATCGATGCGCTGCTGCCCTGCTCGGCGGCTAGCTTGTAAAACCGGAGGGCCCGGTCCAGGTCACCCTGGAGCTCGGAGATATATCCCAGATTGTTTAAAGTGAAAGGGTCGCCGGGATCATAGAGATAAGCCTTCAGAAAAAGGCCTTCAGCCTTCTCGTACTGCCGCTTCTGCACTGCCTCCACGCCTTCACGGTTGAGGCGCTGTACCGGCGTCATCTCACTGTGCCGGGGGATCTTTATCTTCAGATCCTTGGCCCACGAGTGCTGCAACGCCGGCAGGGCGAGAAGTGCGGCCAATGCGAGTAATCTGGAAGGTGTGCGAAGCATTCCCAATTCTTTTTAATCCTCGGTTCCAATGCCCGGCTGCTGCCCCGCAGACGGCTCCAAACGGCTATTCTCAGTGATTCATTTTATACCGTTGATGATGTCTCCCGACCGCACATTGCCCGCCCTGGCACGTGACTTTCGGCTAAACCCTTAGTACGTGGTGCAGCGAGGAGCTATCGGTCATAATCAACTTAGATAAGGACTTGCCAATGGGTGTGTTGTTCGCAATTTTGATGGTCGGAATGGTGACCTCTGCTCAGAGCTCTCCCTCAGACAGGGGCCCTCGACAAACTGAGGCGGCGCCGGCGGATTCGGTGAAGGAAAGCGCTCCAGCCGATCTGCTCGCGCTCCCGAAGGGCAAGAGCACCGTTATCGGCGGCACAATCGCCGCCGTGGACCCGATTGCCGACCGCTTGACGCTGAAGGTCTTTGGCGGCAAGCAGATGAAAATCCTCTTTGACGAGCGCACGCTGGTCTATCGGGATGGAGCAAAGAGTTCTCTGCGTGATCTGCACACCAACGATCACGCCTCGGTCGAAACCATGCTGGATGGCGACACGGTATTTGCACGCAGCATCCATATGCTGTCGCATTCGCCCGAAGGCGAATGCCATGGACAGATCCTGAGCTACGATCCCGGCAGCGGTCTCATGACGGTGAGCGAGTCATTATCACCTGAGTCCATCAGGCTCGTTGTGCCCGCAGGCACCCCGATCGTCCGCCAGGGGCAGAACGCATCCACCTCCGGACCGGCCGCCTCGTCTGATCTGCGCAAAGGAACCCTGATCACAGCCAGCTTCGCCTCGGACACCAAGGGCCAGGGCATTGCCCACCGCATCGCAATCCTGGCCTCGCCGGGCGATGAGCTTACCTTCACCGGGAGCGTCACCTTCCTCGACTTGCGCGCCAACCAATTCGCGGTAGCGGATGCCCAGAACAACCAGAGCTACAAAATCGTCTTCGATCCAGCTTCTCTTCCGGCAGCTCGAGATCTTCATGAGGGCACGAACGTGAAGGTGACCGCGGAGTTTGACGGCTCCCGCTACGTCGCGCATGCGATCACGATGCAGTGAGCCGGCATATTGTTGGCTGCTGGTTCGGGGATCGATGAGCCATGGGCATCTCACCTATCCTGAAGCCAGGATCAGCGATCTAGGCTTGAGGTGACGGATCTGAAAGACAGGCGCGAATTTCTCAAACTATGTGCTGCCTCCGTACCGGCACTGGCTCTCGCGAAAGACGTCACCGCTGATCAATCAAAGAGCGGTCAACCCGCTCCGCCCGCCTATCGCACGCCCGCAACATTGGAACGGTATATCGATCCGCTGCCGATTCCCAAAGCGATCCTGCCCTACGGCACGCGAAACGGTGTCTCCCAGTATCGCGTTCGCATGACGGAGTTCCGACAACAGTTGCATTCGCAGCTGCCGCCCACCAGGCTTTGGGGATACGAGGGGCAGTATCCCGGTCCGATCTTCGAAGCAGAGCAGGGCAAGCCTATTGAGGTGCGCTGGGAAAACCATCTGCCCGCAACGCATATTTTGCTCATCGATCCACATATCCATGGCGCCATGCCTCCAGCGCCCCCCGTCAGGACGGTGCCTCATCTTCATGGCGCGCGAAGCCGGTCGGAGAGCGATGGCTTGCCGGAGAAGTGGTTCACCCCCGGTCAGTCGGCGCTCTATCACTATCCGAACTGCCAGCCCGCCGCGACCCTCTGGTATCACGATCACGCGTTAGGCATCACCCGCCTGAACGTGTACGCCGGCATGTCCGGGCTCTATCTGCTGCGCGATTCGCAGGAGCGCGGCCTCGATCTGCCTTCAGGCGATTACGAGATTCCGCTCATCCTGCAGGACCGCACGCTGGACGATCAGGGTCAGCTTGTCTATTCGCCAACACAGGACGACGCCGTTGGCCTTCCTCCAGGGGTTTGGGGACCGATGTTTTTTGGCGAACTTCCAGTCGTGAATGGAGCCATCTACCCGTACCTGAAGGTAGAATCGCGTCCTTATCGCCTCCGCGTGCTGAATGGGTCGAATTCGCGGTTCCTCAACATCTTCTTCAATCTGGCAAAGCAGGTTACCGACATACCTTCCCTGGTGACGATTCATCAGATCGGGTCGGATGGCGGCTTTCTGCAGGCTCCAGTCTCACTGAACAAGCTATTGCT
>DASZGZ010000242.1:0-4657 GCA_035938355.1 Acidobacteriaceae bacterium | reverse complement strand
ATCCGGAAACTTCCCGGCAGTGAGCTACATAAAGGCGCCGGGATATCAGGATGCGCACGCGGGCTACTCCGATCCGCTGGACGAGCAGCAATTCGTAGTGGGGGTGATCAACTTCCTCCAACAGCAGCGGGATTGGGATTCGACGGCAGTCTTCATCGCCTATGACGATTCGGACGGCTGGTATGACCATCAGCTTGGCCAGATCGTGAACCAGTCGACGACGTTGGCGGATGCGCTGACGGCGCCGGGCGCCTGCGGCAACGGCACCGATTCGGCGCTGGCGGGACCGTCTGCGGCACATGCGCAGGGTCGCTGCGGCTACGGTCCGCGGCTTCCGCTGCTGTTGATCTCGCCGTGGTCGAAGCAGAACTATGTAGACCACACGCTGACCGATCAGACTTCGGTATTGCGGTTCATCGAGGACAACTGGCTGGAAGGGCAGCGGGTCGGCAACGGGTCCTTCGATGCAATCGCCGGCACGGTGAACGGCATGTTCGACTTCTCGCATCGCGGCAACAACAAGCCGTTCCTGCTGAACGACATCACGGGCCAGCCAACGAACGGTTCGGGCAAGTAGTAGTGAGGCTCGAAATCGGAAAATACAGTTGACCTTTTAGGCTGTCGAGGATACCCGTGACGAGCGGGTATCCTCTTTCTTTTGCGAGGACAATGAGCGATTTACTTGCTTTCACACGCCGCACATTCCTGAAGAGCGGCGCGATCGCGCTGGCCGGCGCCGGGATGGACCGGCCTCACGCTTCGAATCCAATTGCTGACGCGCTTGATCCAGCGACGCTTGCGCCGTTTGTCGACCCGTTGCCGGTGCCGCGTGTAATGAAGCCGACAAGCACGCGGCCACACCCGGAGCAGGCGGGGGCGCAGATTCCGTTTTACCGGGTGGCCATGCGTGAGGTGCGGCAGAAGGTGCACCGCGATCTGGCGCCGACGCGGATGTGGAGCTTCGAGAACAGCTTCCCCGGACCGACGATCGAGGTGAAGAGCGGTGAGGGTGCAATCGTCCAATGGGCAAACGAGCTGCCCTCGCGACATTTTCTACCGATTGACCACACGCTGCATGGGGCGGAGCGGCCGCTGCCGGAGGTGCGTTCGGTCATTCATCTGCATGGCGGCAGAACGCCAGCGGCGAGCGATGGGTATCCGGAGGAGTGGGTGGTACCGGGCAAGTCTCAGACCTGTTTCTATCCCGCGAAGCAGGACGCGGCGCTGCTCTTCTATCACGATCACACCATGGGCATAAACCGGTTGAACATCTATGCCGGAATGCAGGGATTGTTCGTCGTGCGCGACGCGCAGGAGGCCGCGCTGCACCTGCCGTCCGGCAAGTACGAGGTGCCGCTGCTGATCGCGGACCGACTGCTGCGCAAGGATGGACAGCTGGTCTATCCGGTGTCGGAACATCTTGACCGTCCGTGGGTGCCGGAGGTCTTCGGCAACGCGATCCTCGTGAACGGAAAGCTGCTGCCTTATCTCGATGTCGAGCCGCGGCGCTACCGGTTGCGCATGATGAACGGATCGAATGGGAGATTTTATCGGCTGTCCCTCGCGAACAAAACGGAACTGCATGTGATCGGGAACGATCAGGGATTGCTGAGCACGGCCGTCGCAGCGAAGCATGTGCCCCTGGCGCCTGGGGAGCGCTTGGACGTGATCGTCGACTTTGCCGCGATGGCTGGCACCCATGTGAAGCTGGTGAGCGATTCGTTTGACATCATGGAATTTCGCGTAGCAGCAAAAGGCGGCACAGATACGAGTGAGATGCCAGGCGTCTTGCGTCCCCCACTGCGGCTCGATCCGGCTACCGCGGTTCACACGCGGCGGCTCACGCTGGATGAGCGGATGGATGATATTCAGCGCTCCATGGGGATGCTGCTCAACAATACTTCGTGGCATGCGCCGATCACGGAGAAGCCTACGCTAGGCACAACGGAGATCTGGGAGCTCATAAACCTGACGGACGACTCGCATCCGATTCATCTGCACCTTGTGAGGTTGCAAATCCTCGGCCGGCGGCGCTTCGATCAATTTGAATATCAGGCGAAGGGCACTCTGCGCTTTACCGGCCCGGTGCAGCCCCCAGAGGCAGATGAGGCCGGATGGAAAGATACGGTGCGCGCCGATCCGGGGATGGTGACCCGCATCGTGGTTCCCTTCGAGGGATACGCGGGCCGATATGTGTGGCACTGCCACATCCTGGAACACGAGGACAATGAGATGATGCGGCCGTATGAGGTGTTGCCGGAGAAGCAGTCCTGACCAATTCCTAGGCCCTTCATTGACAAGCCGTGCCTCAGCTTCTAACCTCCTAACCGCCTAGGAGATACGGCGTGATCGATCGGGATTGGATCGGGGAAGCGTTTGCGGTTCTTCTGGCTTTCTGTGTAGTTGCCGGTTTTGTTCGGGCGCAAACGCAGCCACCGCGCCCGTTGCCAGTTCCATCGCAGCAATCCCTTGAGCGTCCGGGCGATGTTTACAAAGAGCTGATGCATCCGCTCGATGAGGTGCGCAGTACACTCGGCAACTGGTCGCCAGCTGAGCTGGCTGCGCTTGCAGCCGGCATCAAGCGCGCGCAGGAATATTGCGGACAGGTCGCCCCCGCTAGCGTGAGTGGCGACGATCTTTATCAGCTTGCGCGCGTTTGCTCTGTCGGACAGCGGTGGAACGATGCCGATGCTGCAGCATCCACTTACATCAAGAGCGGGCGTCAGCCTACCAGGCGCACGCATACGCGATCCGAGTGAACGCGCTGCTCAATCTGAAGGACACGACGATGGCAGTGGAGGTGGCGCGGAGCATGCTGCACTCCGTCCCGTATGACGCGACGGCCGATCAATCGATGGCATATCTGATCCACTATCTGGAAATGAGCCTGGACGATGGTGCTTTGCCGATTGCGCGGGAGCGGCAGCCGTTTCTGCTCACTGCACTCGAGAGCGATGGCGAATTGAAAGAGCAGCCGGGTGACGCGCTGATGGGCGCGGCGACGCTCTACGATGAGGGCCTCGAGCTCGCCTATCTAGAGCAGTATGCGGGTCGACAGACCGAGGCAAAGCAGGCCCTCACCGCACTCGATGCGGCGCTCGCGAAGGTGCCCACGGAAAAAATCGACAACCCGGCGGAGACCGGGCGCGCAAAGGCACAGTACGCGCTGCTAGGAGAGAAGCTGCCGCGCATTGCCATCCTGCCTTACGCTGCGCCAGGCAACCCGCATCCACGTATCAATCCTGATTACGGTGCCGCCACGGTTCTGCTTCTGTTTCCGGAGTGGTGCGCGCAATGCAGGAAGATGATGCAGCCGCTCGGCGACTTCCTGATCCGCAATAGCGCGGATGACATCCATAGTTATGGTTTGCTGGCCATGGACGCAGACGAGGCAGCCACGAATCCTTTCAAGGACAATTTCAAGGACCTGCTGCACACGCCGATACTGACGACACCATCTGCTACGCTGCAGAATTTCGGCGCGGTGAACTTTCCCTTTATCGTGATCACGGACAATGCGGGCAGAGTCCGCTTTCTCGGAACGGTAGCTCAAAACGCGTTCGACGCAGGCGGTTTCGTGGAGCAGATCATTGACAGGAATGTACTCAAAGCCGCGCCGGGGGTCACGCGATTGCCGAGCCGCTGATGGAAAGCCGGCTCGTGAGAACAATGCTGATCAATCGAAATTGAGCTGCAACTGATCAACATAGCACCAGCCCCAGGTCTCGCCGGGTTCGATGGAGCGCATGATGGGGTGTTTGGTGTGTTGGAAATGTTTTGTCGCGTGCTTGTTCTTCGAGGAGTCGCAGCAGCCCACATGGCCGCACTCCATGCAAAGCCGCAGGTGGACCCAGGTGTCGCCCATCTTGAGGCATTCTTCGCATCCCTTGGTGTGCGGACGCTCATCGCGGATTTCGCTGAGATGAGTGCAGTGTTTCATCGGCATCTCCTCCATACACCTCTACACGATTCGCGTGGATGGTGCACAGATCGAAGCTTAGAGCATTTTTGCTGTTCCTGTCAGACGCTGCGCGAGTTACAGCGTGGCCTCTTTTTAGCCAATCGCAGCAGAGTGTCGCGGCCGATTCTCACCTGGAGCGGATGCCTACTCTCCCGGACTTTTCCACTGCTTCTGCTCTTCGAGGTAGGTGGCGGTGTAGTCGAGATAGTTGCGGGCATACATCAGTATCTGCTCGCGGTCCTTGTCTTCGAGGGTCCGCCGCTGTTTTGCCGGCAGCCCGGCCCATAGGGTGCGTGGCGGCACGATGGTGCCTTCAGGGATGAGCGCTCCGGCGGCGATGATGGAGCCTTCGCCAATGCGCGCACCGTTGAGAATGACGGCGCCCATGCCAATGAGGCAGGTGTCTTCAATGACGCAGCCGTGCACGGTTGCGTTGTGGCCAATGGTGACCCAGTCACCCACGACTACGGGCCACTTGTAGCGCATTCCGTGGAGCACGGCACAGTCCTGCACGTTGGAGTTGGCGCCCAACCGGATGGAGTGCACATCGCCGCGGAGCACGGCATTCATCCACACGCTTGCGTGCTCGCCAAGCGTGACATCGCCGAGGATCTGGGCGGAGATGTCGACGTAGCAGGATGCGGGGATGACGGGGGCGTGGCCGAGGTAAGTGCGGATCATGCTTCCAGTGTATTG
>DASZGZ010000241.1:0-9585 GCA_035938355.1 Acidobacteriaceae bacterium | reverse complement strand
CGCGAAGTAGTTGCCGGAGACATATTCACCGTTGGTGCTGTGTGCTGTTTCACTCGTGTTTGCGCGCCGTAAATTGAACGAGGGCGTGTAGCCAGAGAATGCGGCGACCTGTTCGAAAGACGGATTCGTGTCGCGCAGATGCTTATAAAAGGGGTAAGCGAAGGTGCCCCATGAACCCTCAAGGCCGCCCCACTCGCAACAGTAAAACTCCCCTTCGCCGATGCGGTAGAGGTGCTGTGGATCGGCAATCGGCAACTGCTTCAGCATCACCGCGTGCACCAGCGTGAAGATGGCCGTATTGGCGCCGATTCCAAGCGCCAACGTAAGCAGGGCAACGATCGAAAATCCCGGATTTCGCAGCAGCTGACGGATGCCGTACCGCACATCCTGCCACATCGACTCCGCCGCGGATTCCCATCCGGAAGAGCGGATCTTCTGCTTGACCGATTCCGTGCTGCCCATCTGTGCACGTGCGGCGCGCATGGCCTCGGCATAACTCATGCCGGCGCGCATCTTGTCCTGGGCAGCCGCGTCCACATAGCCGCGTAGTTCCTCATCCATCTCGGCATCTTGTTGACTTCGATGGAAGAGCGCTCTCACTCCGCTGAGAAAGCGTCGCAGCAACATGGGCATCCTCCCTCATGCTTCGAGAATTCTGGCAATGGCCGCAATCTGGCGCCCCCACTCCCGTGTTTCGTCCTTGAGCGCCTTTCGTCCGCTGTCCGTCAGCAGGTAGTACTTGGCGCGGCGATTGTTCTCCGTCGCCCGCCATTCCGCCTTGATGCGGCCAGCGCGTTCCAGGCGGCTCAGGGCAGGGAAGAGCGACCCAGGATTTACGCGGAAGACGCCGCTGCTGATCTGCTCGATCCGGATCGCCACGCCATAGCCATGCATGGCTTCGAGCGCGAGCGTCTTCAAAATGAGCATCTCCAGCGTGCCTTGAACGAGATCGGTGGATTTTTCGGCCATGCGCGTTCCTCTAGTCAATCAAGAGGAATCATGGAAGACCGTCCTCTAGATTGTCAAGAGGAGGAACCAAAATACCCGACCTTGCGCCCAGGCAGGCCTTTTTGTGGCCGCAACATGAGGCGCGCAGGTCTGGTTCGCCAGTGGTGTCGGAGTGGCTTAAACTATAGGGTTATGGCTACCATCGAGCTTCCTACCGTGATCCTTCCGCTAGCCCCCAGCGGTGCCTTTCGCAACGAACCGTTCGTCGACTTCAAATCGAGTGCCAATGAGCACGCCATGAAGGCCGCGCTGGAAACCGTCGGCGGCATGCTGGGTCACGAGTACGACCTGATCATCGGCGGGGAGCGTGTGCGCACCAAAGACAAGATTCGCTCGATCAATCCGGCGAAACCCAGCCAAGTGGTTGGCATCCATCAGGAGGCCACCGCCGAGCATGCGCAACAAGCTCTCGCCGCGGCGCTGAAGGCGTTTGAGACCTGGCAGTTCGTCTCGACGGAGCTACGCGCCTCGCTGCTGCTGCGCGCGGCCGCACTCATCCGCGATCGCAAGTTTGAGTTCTGCGCCTGGCTGGTCTACGAGGTCGGCAAGAACTGGGCTGAAGCCGATGCCGATGTGGCGGAGACCATCGACTTTCTCGAGTTTTACGCGCGCGAAGCCATCCGCCTCGCTGCTGCCCAGCCACCCATTCAATATCCGGGCGAGCGCAATCAGCTTGTCTATATCCCGCTCGGCGTCGGCGCGGTGATCCCGCCGTGGAATTTCCCCTTTGCCATCATGGCCGGCATGACCGCCGCGTCTATCGTCTGCGGAAACACTGTTGTTCTCAAGCCGTCCAGCGACGCACCGACGATCGCGGCGCGCTTCCTCGACGTGCTCGAGGAGGCCGGCATGCCGCCCGGCGTTGTGAACCTTTGCCAGGGCGGTCCCGCTGTCGGCCGCGCGATTGTGGAAGATCCCAAGACGCGCTACATCGCCTTTACCGGTTCCAAAGCAGTGGGGCTGGAGATCCATGAACGCGCTGCAAAGACGCAAAAGGGCCAGTTCTGGATCAAGCGCACTGTGCTTGAAATGGGCGGTAAGGACGCGGTTATCGTCAGCTCCGATGCGGATATCGACGCTGCCGTCGAAGGCGTCGTCGCTTCTGCTTTCGGATTCAACGGTCAGAAATGCTCCGCCTGCTCACGCGCCATCGTTGAAGACCCTATCTATGACGCGTTCGTCGAGCGCGTTGAGGCGCGCGTCGCGCAGATCAAGATCGGCGACCCGCTCCAAAATAACTACATGGGCCCCGTGGTCAATGAGACCGCCCTGAAGAGGATCCTCAACTACATCGAGATCGGCAAAGGCGAAGGCCGCCTTGTATCGGGCGGCAACGCGGTCGAGACGAAGGAGGGCGGCTACTACATTCAGCCTACCGTGATCGCAGATGTTTCGCCGAACGCACGCATTGCGCAGGAAGAGATCTTCGGGCCTGTGCTCGCGGTCATTCGCGTGAAGGATTACGAAGAAGCGCTTGAGGTGGCCAACAACACGGAGTACGGCCTCACCGGCTCGGTCTATTCCGACGACCGCCGCAAGCTCGACCACGCAAGCCGTGTCTTCCATGTCGGCAATCTCTACTTCAACCGCAAGAGCACCGGCGCGATGGTGGGCGCCCACCCCTTCGGCGGCTTCAACATGTCCGGCACGGATTCGAAGGCTGGCGGCCCGGATTACCTGCTGCTATTCACGCAGGGAAAGTCCGTCGCCGAGAAGCTGCGGTAAATCAGTAAATCGGTAGATCAGCTTCAGGATCAGCAGAAAAGGCCCTCCATGCAGGAGGGCCTTTCTGCTTGCGAAGCTGGTTGCTTTGTCGACAGAATATGTAACTTATACTATTGCAAATACGCGTCAAGCCGATCGATCGTATCGTTCAGTCCGAGGACGGCGCCGTAGACATTCACCACATGGTCGCGCTCTGCCGGAGACGGGAAGAGCATCCGGAGGGATACCTCGGTCTTTGACCCTTGTCGCGAAACTACGATCACCCGGTGGGTGTGGGCATCGTCGCCTTCCTGACCGCCGGTGGTCGAATAGTAGTGCGCTCAGCTATTTCCACCGCCTCATAGCGAACCTCGTTCGGATAATCAGTCCCGTCCGGCCCATCCGCCTCACAAAACAGAAGCCCTCCTCGCGGAGGGCTGTTGGAATCGCCGAAGTGCTGCTGTGTGCGCTTTTGATCTTTACGCGCTGCGCATCTGTAATGCTGTGGTCGCTGTCTGGATGCCATTGGCCGCCGCCGCAGGCGCCTGTAGCCCGTTTACCGCCTCGGCCGCTGCAGCCGCCAGGATGCGGTGATGAATGGTGAACAGCGCGAGTTCGAGCCGGTCGGAGACGCCAGTCTTGTCATAAACCGAACGCAGATAGTTTTTGATCACCTGCTCGGTTGTGCCCAGCCGCTGGGCGATCTCCTTGTTCTTGCAGCCCTGCACGATCAGGGCGACGATCTTCATCTCTTTGGGTGTCAGACGGTCGCGCACGCGCGCACCCACCGAATCCTCGTCTTCGTTCTGAGCGGCATCGGCAGGACGCTGCACGCAGGTCAGACCATGGATCACCTTGTGCACGCAGTCCACCAGCGCGGCGCCTGTCGTGTTGCGATAGACCACGCCACGCACACCCTGCGCAGTGTAGGAGGAAGCCGACTCGCCATTCTCCGCAATGACCACGGCGCGGCTGCCGGCTGTTTTGACGCGGTTCATAAAGTCGGCCATGTCCGGACGAAGGGCAGACGCGAAGACAACAATCGAAGAACGGTAGGTGTCCACTGCCAGCACCATCCGCGCCATATCGCTGCATTGCGCGGCTACGCGGAAGTCTTCTTCGCTCGCCAGCACCTTTGCGATGCCTGCGCGGAAGATCGCCTGATTGTCACCAAGAATGATCTTATTCATTGCGCCTCGTTTGCTGAGCCCCTTTGCCGACAGATTAGAGTGCGCAACTCACGTATCCACCCCGGTCGAGACATTTCGTCCGGCACAAGAGTTTCGTCTCTTAACTTCCCACAACGGATGCGCTGTCACCAAGACTTATCGGCAGATTTCGGCAAATCTTCTCTTTACTTATCGTGAACTGCTCACTGAACGACCGCTTTTTACTCACTGCGGCCGGTCGTCTTGTTGTCTCTTTCCCTGTGATGTTGCCCCTTAAAGATCAGCGATAGACCCACCAGCGACAACCCCACGATAGTGTTACGGGAGTGTGATCCGGGGCCTAAAACTGCTTTGACAACCATTGCATCTCGCGTGTTTTCAGCGTTGCCGCAGCACTTCTCCGAGTCGCCGCGTGCTGCCTACAACCGGCATCGCAGCCGCGCTGCAACCGGGGCCGTCAAGGCACTACACTAAAGATGCAGGTGTTGTTTGACCCCCTCCGTCAGAGGGGGAGAACGCTTGGGGAGTCGATGAGCAAGCCAGTCATTCTCGCAATTGATGATGATGTCAGTGTGCTCGAAGCGGTTGTGCAGGATCTGCGCCGCCGCTACGCCGCCACTTACCGCATCCTGCGCGCCGGTTCGGGACAGGCAGCGCTCGATTTGGCGAAACAGTTGAAGCAGCGTTCGGAGAGCGTGGCGCTCTTTCTCTCCGATCAGCGTATGCCGGGCATGAATGGAACCGAGTTTCTCGAGCGTTCGATCGAGACCTTTCCCGATGCCAAACGCGCGCTGCTCACTGCCTACTCGGACACCGAGGCCGCCATCCGGGCCATCAATGCCGCGCGCATCCATTACTACCTCACCAAACCCTGGGACCCGCCGGAGGAGAAGCTGTATCCGGTCGTGGACGAGCTGCTCGAAAGCTGGAAGGACACCCATAAGCCGCCCTTTGAGGGTCTTCGCGTGGTGGGTGCGCGTTACACCTTGCGCGATCACGAAGTGCGTCAGTTTCTGACCGGCAATCGCATTCCCTACGTCTGGCTGGACGTCGAAAACTCATCCGAGGCGCAGCAGTTGCTTCAGCAGAATGGGCTCAACGATGCCAAGCTGCCGGTGGTTTTCTTTCAGGATGGCTCGTTCCTGGAGCATCCCGAGCCGATCAGCATCGCCCAGCGCGTTGGCATGCGCACGCAGCCCTCCAGCGACGTCTATGACCTGGTGGTACTCGGGGCGGGGCTGGCCGGACTCGCCGCCGGCGTCTACGGCGCGAGCGAAGGCCTCCGGACTCTGGTCATCGAAAACGACGCGCCCGGCGGACAGGCCGGCACCAGTTCGATGATCAGAAACTATCTCGGCTTCCCCCAGGGAGTCAGCGGCGCGATGCTGGCCGAGCGCGCCTACAAGCAGGCGGTGAGCTTCAATGTCGAGTTTCTTGCCGGCAGGGCAGCATCTCTTCGCTCCGACCAGGGTTATCAGTTTGTGTGCCTGGGCGATGGCAAGGAGATCTCTGCGCAAACCTGTCTGATCGCCACCGGCGTCGCCTGGAAGCGGCTGGATGTGCTTGGTGTGGAAAGACTTACGGGCGCCGGTGTCTACTACGGCGCAGCCCTCACCGAGGCCCGGGCCTGCAAGGACGAGGAGGTCTTCGTTGTTGGCGGGGCCAACTCTGCTGGCCAGGCGGCGCTGGCCTTCAGCCAATATGCGCGCCGGGTAGTCATGTTGGTACGGGCCTCATCCCTCGAAAGCAGCATGTCGAAATACTTAATCGATGAGATCGCTCGTGAATCCAATATTGAGGTTTGGACACGTTCGAGAGTTATCGAAGCAATTGGCGACACGCGATTGCAGCAGTTGCGGATCGAACGGCCGGACGAGGAACAGACAGTGAAGGCCACGGGCTTGTTTATCTTCATTGGCGCGGAGCCGAAGACGGACTGGTTGCCCCCCAGCGTCCTGAAGGACGAGCGGGGGTTTGTCTTCAGCGGCAACGATCTGAAGCGGTGTCCGCAGTTCCCACGTCAGTGGCAGTTACCTCGGGACCCATATCTGTTGGAATCGAGCGTGCCCGGTGTCTTCGTTGCCGGAGATGTTCGACACGGTTCAATCAAGCGCGCCGCCTCGGCAGTTGGTGAAGGATCCATCGCCGTACAGTTCATTCATCAATACATGGCGGCCCGTTAAGTGGCCCAAGGAAAGGGATCGGACGCACCTTTAACCCGCATGAGCAGTGATCAAGCCAGCCTTCGTATCCAGCGCGTTCCCTCGGAGACACTCTTCGCCGAGCTGCTAAAGGTTTCCGTCTTCGCCGAGCTGAAAAAAGAGAACCTGGAATGTCTCGGCGCCGTCGAGCTGATCGAAGCCGAAGCTGGCGTCGAGATCGCACCCCCTGGCACTACATGTGACGGCTTTTACGTCCTTCTCCGTGGTGAGCTGGAGGTCCGTAAGGCAGGCAAGGAGGGCGAGCCTCCTCAGGTCTACGTCCAGAGTACCGGCGACTCCTTCGGTGAAATGCCCCTGCTCAAGGGAGTCCAGTCAACCTACGCGCTTATCGCCACAGCCGCATCGCGCGTCGTGCGTTTTGACGAGGAATCCTTCTGGCAGCTCATGTTTTCCTGCCCGCGGGTGCGTGCAGCCATCCTGGGCAACATGGCCCGTCGGTTGGAGTCCTATCAGGTCAACGCGGTCCATCGCGAAAAGCTGGCCTCCCTCGGAACCCTCGCAGCAGGCCTCATGCACGAGCTCAACAACCCGGGCGCGGCGGCACTGCGGGCAGCTTCACAGCTTCGGGAAAACCTTGCCCGGATGCAGGAGATCGGCCTCCGCTTTACCAACAAGCCCAAGAGTCAGGAACAGTTGGACTGCATGCGATGGCTGCAGACGCAGGCGATGCGCCGTGACTGCTGCGTATTGATGGGATCACTCGAACAGTCCGACCGCGAAGAAGCCTTGGCCGATTGGCTGGAGCAGGCGGGCGTAGAAAACGCATGGCGCATTGCTCCCGGACTCGCCGACATGGGTATGGATCCTGACCGGCTCGCATGTACCCGCAAAGTCTTTGAAGGACAGGATCTTTCTGACACTCTCAACTGGCTGGAATCCGTCATCTCGAACATCCAGCTTGTCTCCACCATTGAGTCGAGCATCGCCCGCGTCACCGACCTCGTCGTCGCGGTAAAGAAATATGCTTATGAGGGCAAGGGCGTTGGTGGCGCACTCAACGTCCACGAAAGCCTGCACAGCACCCTGATCATCCTCGGCCACAAGCTGCGTCACAAGGCAATCGTGCTTCGAAAACACTTTGCCTCCGATCTGCCGCCGCTCGAAAATGCCGCCGCTGGATTGAACCAGGTCTGGACGAACCTGCTGGACAATGCCATCGATGCTTCGCCGCAGGGTGGCGAAATCACCATCCGCACCCAGCGCGACGGGGACCGCATCGCCGTCAGCTTTGCCGACCACGGCCCCGGCATCTCCGAAGAAGACCAGAAACATATCTTTGAGCCCTTCTTCACTACCAAGCCGGTCGGCAGCGGGACCGGGCTCGGCCTGGACATCGCACGCCGCATCGTCGAATCGAAGCACGGCGGCGAGATCGCCCTTGCGACCAGTCCCCAGGGCACCGAGTTCACCGTGTATCTCCCGGTTAATGGCGGCGACGCACAGGAACAGGCAGCCGGGCAGCGCGCGTCCGGCGTCCCCGAAAACACTGCCGATCTCTCCCCCGCGAAGTAGCGAAATCTTCGGGGCCACTATACGCTCGGCCATCCCGGCTTTCCGCCAAAGGCCATCCGCGCTATGACGCAAGCAAGACTGTTGCGTGATTCGAAGCAGCGTTAGCTGCGCCACAAGCGAAGCAGGGGCCCACTAGCGCCCTCCACCGGATCGCTCGCAGGGAAGGGCAGCGTCGCCATTCTTGCCCTCGCTTCGCTGTCCGGTGCCTGGCGGCAGATGTCCCAGGTCTGCCCACGCGGGTAAGCGCCCACCACCAGAAAGTCTGCACTCTGCTCCAACCGGCAATGACCGGTCCCGGTCGGCAGCACCGCAATATCGCCGGCGCGGACCACGACCTCGTGACCGTTCGGGCCGCCCAGCATCAGCCGCGCCGAGCCACCCGCAAAGCCGAGCACCTCGTGCGCCGTGGAGTGATAGTGATGAAAGTCGTAGACGCCGTTCCGCCACTGCGCCGGCCACCCGTTGCGCTCGAAGACACGCTCAAATTGCGCAGCCGCATCGTCCCCTCCGCCACGGATCACGCCGCGATAGAGCAGCACCGGCAGATGCTCGTTGTTCGGCATCCATCCATTGCGCGAAAGCCGCAGAATCTCTGGGTCATCTCCGCCGCCGCTTCCGCCACCCGTCACCTCGCCCTCTCGCGCAGCGCCAAACGCCCGCAACGAGCCGAGTCCAAGGCCGCCTAGCATGGCCGTGAAAGCACGTCTGTCCATCGGACCGACCTCCTATGCCTGTTGGACTCAACGAGCCGCCTCGAGGCTGCACAGAGATCGCCGCGCCTGTACGACAATGGAGCCATGACCGGTGTCCGGGCGGACAAATGGCTCTGGGCCGCGCGCTTCTACAAGACGCGCGCGCTCGCAGCAAGGGCGTGTGATCTGGGGCGCATCGTCTCCAATGGGCACCAGGCGAAGCCATCGCGCGAGATCCACACCGGCGACCATCTCCATATACGAACCGAAGCGGGAGAGTTCCGCGTCGAGGTGCGGGAGCTGAGCGAGATACGCGGTCCCGCGGCCGTGGCCCAGACGCTCTATCACGAGACCGACGAGAGCCGTGAACTGCGCCTGAAGCTGGCCGAAGAGCGGCGCGCCGCATTGCAGCAGGGCCTGCTGCACGAAGGCAAGCCCTCCCGCCGCGACCGCCGGCAACTGAACCGGCTCCGCGGCCGCTTCTGAGCACCCGGGTAAGTTATTCTGCCGCCATGATCATCCGCGCGGCGCTGCCCGAAGACATTCCGCAGATCGTGGCCATCGAGCAGATTCCCGAATATCGCGTCTGCATCGGAACATGGTCTGCTGATGAGCATGTCCGCGCCATGGCGGACCCCGATAACGAATACTTCGTCGCCTGCGGCGAGGGCGGCGCTGTCGAAGGCTTTGTCATATTGCAGGGAATCCACTCCGAGCATCGTTCCCTTCACCTGAAGCGCATCGCTGTCGGCGTTCCAGGCCGCGGATGCGGCAAAGAGTTGCTCGACTACGCAATGTCACGCGTCTTCCTGCACCACCATGCCCATCGTTTCTGGCTGGACGTCTTCGAGACCAACACGCGTGCCCGTCGCATCTACGAGAGCTGCGGCTTTCGCCATGACGGCGTCTTGCGCGAGGCGATTCTGCGGGACGGCGCATTCCACACGCTGGCCCTGATGTCCCTGCTCGATCGTGAGTATTCAGCAAGGCAACAGCACGACGCTCCGATGGTTACCACCGACGCCCGGCCCTGACCTCCTCATACTTTTTGCAATTGCTGCCGATAAACACCGTGGCAGCGCTTTCCCCACGCCTGCTCATCCCTGCAAAACGGAGTGTCTCTCGCGTGTTCGCCATCCTAGGAATCCTTGTCGTCTTCGGTGCAGTGCTGGGTGGCTATCTCATGGAAAAGGGCAACCTGCTGGTGCTGGTGCAGCCGGCGGAGTTGCTGATCATCGGGGGCGCCGCACTCGGTACGCTGCTCATTGCAAATCCCAT
>DASZGZ010000240.1:0-3757 GCA_035938355.1 Acidobacteriaceae bacterium | reverse complement strand
GCTGGCCATCTCCGGTGTGACGGCTGTGCTGCAGTACTACCTTGGCGGGGTGTACAGCGGCCTGAGCGCGCTCTTCGGCGGCACCGTGACTATCTCGTCGCAGGCGCCGGACATTCTCCAGAACACTTTCAGCAGCGGCGGGACCACGCAAAACCAAGTCAACCTTTTTTTGCATCAGGTGACGCACAATCCCTCCTGGCGCAACGTCGATCTGCCATCGCTTGCGGCGGATGGCAAAACGCAGATCAAGAATCCTCCATTGGCTCTCGATCTGCACTACCTGCTGACGGCCTATGGTTCTTTCGACTGGCAGGCGGAAGCGCTGCTCGGATATGCGCTGCTTCTGCTGCATGAGCACCCGGTGATTTCGCGCAATGATGTGCGCAATGCATTGAACAGCGTGACATCCACGCATCTGCCGCAGCTCGCAACGGCACTTGCGACATCCGGGTTGGCCGACCAGATCGAGATGATCAAGATCACGCCTGCAACGCTGGGGAAGGAAGAGATGGCGTGGTTGTGGACAGCGCTGAAGGCGGATTACCGGCCGACCTTTCCATTCCAGGTCTCGGTGGTGTTGATGTACCAGCCGGCGAACGTCGTCTTCGCATTGCCCGTGATGAAGCGTCATGTTCAGGCGGTGCCGGTGACACCCGCGGCGATTCTTGAGGTGGAGCCGCCGAACAAGCAGTCCGCCGCACTGCCTGGGGATACGGTCACCGTCACGGGAGAGTTTCTCGCAAGAGCCGGCCAGGTGACGCTCAGCAACCAGCGCCTGGGTATCCAGCGTCCAGTTCCACTGGTGCCAGCCAATGCTTCGAATACGTCATTGACGTTCGCAGTCCCGAACGATGCGGCGAACTTCCCGGCCGGCTTTTACGATCTGTCGGTTCAGTTTCTCGACGCGACGGGGAGGACCGTGCAGAGCACGAACAGTCTGCCAATTGCCGTCGCTCCTGCGGTCCAGTTGGCAACTGTTACGGCGGTGGGCAATGTCATCAACGGAGTTCCGGGGACGCTGGTTTCGCTGAAGTGCAATCCGGATGTGCGGCCGACCCAGAACGTCTCGCTGATATTGAGCGGTGCGGCCGCTCCGGCGAAGGACTTCACTACGGTCACTGACGCGCTCAGTTTCCAGTTCACGCCTAAGTTGCCCGGCGGTTTACAGCTCATTCGCCTGCAGGTGGATGGTGTGACCAGCCTGGTGACCTGGCAAAAGTCTCCGCCAGCCTTTACCGGCCCCATGGTGACGATATGAAGCCGGATTTGCTCCAGGACGCGGATCAGCAACGTGGCGGGTCCTCCACTTCGTGGGCCGAGGCGAACCAGGGGTGCCTGATTCAAGAGTTCGTACGTCTTCGCGCACGGCTTGGTGTCGAGGAAGAGCGGTTGGCGGAAGAGCCTGCGCAGCCGCGTGGCGAGCAGCTTGAGCCTCCGCCAGCGATGGATACACTCGCAGCGATATTTCAGTTAAGCCTGTTCGAGCGCAATCTGCTGTTGCTGTGCGCCGGAGTCGAGATGGACTCCGTGCTGGCCGCTCGCGTGGCGGAGATGGTGGGCCGGGCGCAGCGCAGCGCGATCACCTTCGCACTTGCGCTCGCGACACTGGCCGATCCTCACTGGAGCGCACTTGCGCCATCTGCTCCACTGCGGCGGTACCGGCTTATCGCCATGGAAGGCGAGCAGGGATTGACGGCGGCGCCGCTTCGGATTGAAGAGCGCGTTCTGCACTACCTGGCTGGAGTCAACCAGCTTGACGCGCGGCTGGAAGGCTTTCTGCAATCTCGGCCGCAACCTGTGTGGATCGCCGAAGAGCATCGCGCGTTGGCCGAGAGGACGATCCAGGAGCTGCAATTCGGAGAAGATGCGGCGCATTCCCGGGTGCTTCACTTGTGGGGAGACGACCCGCGCGGGCAGGAGGACATCGCGGGCCTGCTGGCCCAGCGCAGCAATCGCCGGCTCTATATTCTGCGCCTCGACAATCTTCCGAATATCGGCGCTGAGGTGGATCAGTTCATCCAGTTGTGGACGCGGGAAGCGCTGCTGCTGCCCGCCGTGCTGTTGCTGCAATGGGAATCCGCCGCGGTGACGAATGCCGCGCAACAGTTAATGGAGAGGCTGCCCGCTCCGCTTATTGTTGCGAGCCGCGACCCGATTCGTTTGCAACGTGGCATCGCGAGCTATGAGGTGAACAAGCTGGATCCGGCGGTGCAGATGCGCCTGTGGCGGAAAGCGCTGGGTCCGTCGGCGGCGAGCCTGAACGGGATCCTCGATACCATCTCCGGCCAATTCCGGCTGAGCGCGGAGACCATCTTCACGGTTGCCGGATCGTCACTTTCCGAATCCGCGGAAAATAGCGCCGATCCTGAAAAGTTGTGGACTGCCTGCCGCTCGGTGGCACGGCCGCGGCTCCAGGATCTTGCAGAGCGCGTCGGATCCGGCAGCGGGCGCGCGGCAGGATGGGATGATCTGGTCCTGCCCGAGTTACAGAAGCAGACGCTGCACCAGATGGCGCTGCAATCGCGCCATCGCATGAAGGTGTATGAGACCTGGGGGTTCGCGGAGCGTGGACGGCGCGGGCTTGGCCTGAGCGCGCTCTTCGCCGGACCGAGCGGCACCGGCAAGACGCTTGCTGCCGAGGTGCTGGCCGCGGAACTGAAGCTCGATCTCTATCGCATCGATCTCTCCACGGTAGTGAGCAAGTACATCGGCGAGACAGAGAAGAACCTGAAGCAGCTCTTCGACGCCGCCGAGGGTGGTGGCGTGATGCTGCTCTTCGATGAGGCGGATGCGCTTTTCGGTAAGCGCGCGGAAGTGAAGGACAGCCACGACCGCTACGCCAACATTGAAGTCGGCTACCTGCTGCAACGCATGGAGAATTTCCTGGGGCTGGCGATTCTCACGACCAATTTCAAATCGTCGCTCGACAAGGCGTTCCAGCGGCGCCTGCGGTTCACGGTGGACTTTCCGTTTCCGGACGCAGAACAGCGAGAAGCGATATGGGCGCGCATCTTTCCGCAGGCGACGCCGACGCGCGGGATCGATTACCGGCTTCTTGCGCAACTCAACATGACAGGCGGCAACATTCGCAATATCGCGCTGAACGCGGCGTTCCTCGCGGCAGCCGAGGGCACGCCGGTGGCGATGGAGTATCTCCTTCAGGCCACACGGCAGGAGGCCATCAAGATTGAACGGCCGCTCTCCGATATGGAGATCCGGGGGTGGGTATGAGCCGCGTCCTCGAGGTGAATATCGATCGCGTAGTTCTGCGCGGCATCGATTCATCCGATCGGAAAGCCATGATCGAGGGATTAGAGGCGGAACTAACGCGCATCCTTGCTGATCCTCGCTCCGGCGGGCAGAAGATTCAGTCGAGCCGGACGCCGGTACTCAAGCTGGGACGCATACCTCTTGAGCGCGGGGCGGCGGGTGGCAGGAAGTTTGGGAGCGGACTGGCGCGCGCGATTGCAAGAGGAGTGAAGCCATGAAGCGCGTTTTGGTCACTCGGCGAAGCCAGCTTGGACGGAAAGGACTCTAGGCAATGGCGACTACCTCACCCATCTCACCGAAGCTGATCAAGGGTGGCATCGTGACGATGGATCCGGATACGTCGGTGGTGCGGAGCGTGATTGCCCTGCAGTACAACCCCGACTCGTTGTCGCGGACGCTGCAGATTCAGTCGCTGCCGGGAGGGCAGGACGGTGTGCGCGTGGATGTGCTGCGCCTGCGCGGGCCTGCCGTGGAAACGATCAAGATC
>DASZGZ010000239.1:0-16718 GCA_035938355.1 Acidobacteriaceae bacterium | reverse complement strand
CGATCTGAGCAAAGCGTTCACCAACACGTCGAGCTACTACACCTATGCTGGATCGTTGACGACACCTCCGTGCAGCCCGACGGTGCAGTTTTTCATCCTGCAGGATTGGGCGGAGATGTCTCCGCAGCAGTTCCAGACGTTCCACGATGTTGTGGGGAATAATTTCCGTCCGCTGCAGGCGAGAAACGGCAAGGTGATCCGCCAGACGGAGAAGTAGGCTGAGCGCGAAAGTGAGACGCCCCCGGATCAGAGTATCCGGGGGCGCTCGATTAGTGGCGCGCTTAAGCTACCGGCGCCTGTGGCGTATTTTTGGGCGCCAGGCAGTAGACGATCTACATCCCGAGAGAGTAGATTGCCTACGTCTATGACAAAGAGCGACGCATACAAGAATCGAATCGAGCTAGTGCAAGGCACCCTGGACATGCTGCTGCTGCGGACGCTGCAGTGGGGGCCGCAGCATGGATATGGCATGGTGCAGGCTTTACGCGTGCACTCGGGCGAAGTGCTGCAGGTGGAGACTGGGTCGCTCTATCCGGCCCTCCATCGGCTGGAGCGGCAGGGCTGGGTGCGTTCGGAGTGGAAGCAGACGGAGAGCAGGCAGCGTGCGAAGTACTACCGCATCACCGCCGCCGGCAAGAAGCAGTTGAGTCGCGATCTGGGGCGCTGGCAGCAGATGGTGGATGCGGTGGCGGCAATTATGCAACGGGAGCCGGAAGGAAGCGACGCATGAGGCTGCCGCGGATACGTTTTGCAAAGCAAAGAGACGAGCTGAGCGAGGAACTGCGCGCACATCTGCGCATGGCGATCGCGGATCGCATGGAGCGTGGCGAAACAGAAGATGAGGCACGTCGCAATGCCATGCGCGCGATGGGGAGTATTCCGATGATCGAGGACGTGACGCGCGAGATGTGGGGCGGAGTATGGCTGGAACGCGTGCTGCAGGATGTGCGGTATGGACTGCGGCAATTGCGACGCGCGCCGGGGTTCGCGGTGACGGTGGTGGTGACGCTGGCATTGGGACTGGGGGCGGCGGTGGCGATGTACACCGTGGTGGACCGGGTGCTGCTGCGGCCGCTGCCCTACAGGGATGCCGGATCGCTGGTGCAGATCACCGAAGTTGACAAAAACGGCGAGCGGGGATGGGGCAATGCGTTCTCGGACATTGCAGAGTGGCAGGCGCGTAGCCACACGCTTGCGAGCATCGCATTCGACGACGTAGAAGGAGGCCCTGGACACCTCGACTTTCTCGAGGGGAAGGAGGGATCGATTGGAGTAGCGCATGCGACGGTGAGCGCGAACCTCTTTTCGACGCTGGGCGTGGATGCGGCGATGGGGCGCACCTTCCTGGAAGGCGAGAATGGCGCTGCACGACAGGAGGATGCCCATACGATTCTGCTGAGCGATGCGATATGGCGGAATGCATTTGGCGCGGACCAGCAGATTCTGGGCCGCACGGTGAAGGTGAGCAGGGAAGCGTTCACGGTGATTGGTGTGATGCCGCGCGGGTTCGTCTTCCCGTTTGGACTGGAGCACCCGATGGTGTGGGTGCCGATGATTCCGGGCAGCACGGACAAGACGCGCGTGAAAAACGTGACGCCAAGCTACGAGACGATAGCGCGACTGGCGCCGGGCGCGAATGTTGCTGCGGCGACTTCCGAGATAAAGGGCATCCAGCGGGATGTCGCCGCGCAGTATACAGATCAGGATTATCGCGACCATGTCAGATCTGTGCGTATCGATCGATATGGGGACACGCTGGTGGGCGATAGCGTGCGAAAGTCCCTGCTGGCGCTGGGCGGAGCCTCTGCCGTGCTATGGCTGATTGCATGCGTGAACGTGACCAGCCTGCTGCTGGCGCGGGCGACGGCGCGGCAACGTGAGATCGCGGTGCGCGGCGCGCTGGGTGCCGGCCGCGGACGGATCGTGCAGCAACTGTTGATCGAAGGACTGATGTTGAGCAGTGCTGCATCGGTGATGGGAATCGCGCTGGCGATGCTGACGCTGCGGGCATTCGAGCACGGACTGCGGGCGCAATTCGGCATCTACACGGTGCTGACGCCGAACGTGCGGGTGTTGGGGGTGTTGCTCTTGCTGACGGTGATCAGCGCGCTGGCTTCGTCGGTCTGGCCGGCGATCGCCGCGGCCCGCGCGCCGATTGAGCGGGCGCTGCGGCAGGGCGCGGCACAAAGCGGAACGGGGCGCACGCAACACAGGCTGCGTGCGGTACTGGTGGTGGCGGAGATTGCGATGTCGCTGACCCTGCTGGTGGCCTGCGGGCTGCTGCTGCGGACTATCTACACGCTGCGACATGTGCCGCTCGGTTTTCGTACCGATCATGTCGTGGTGGCGAGCATGACGATTCCTAATTACAGATATGTGGGCCGCGATCTGAACAAGAATCTCTACGCGCCACTGCTGGAACGGGTGCAGCACCTGCCCGGCGTCGAAAGCGCATCGATGATGACCGAGGTGCCGCTGGGCAAGACCTTCGGGATGGTCTTCTCGTTTGGCAGCGATGGAAAGAGCGCGGCCGATATTCGGCGCAGCAAGATACGTGCACAGGCGCGAGCGGTGACGCCGGAGATGCAGAAGGTCTTTCACTTCCAGATGCTGAAGGGGCGATTCTTCAACGAGGGAGATACGGCAACTTCGCTGCCGGTGGTGGTGGTGAACCGTGAGTTCATTCGAGAGTACGAAGGCGAGGGCAGCGATCCGGGAAAACTCCTGGGCACACCGCTATTGAGCTTCAACAAGAAGCAAGCCGTGATCGTGGGCGTGCTGAATGACGAGCGACAGAACAGCATTACCGAGCCTTCACAACCCGAGCTCGAGGTGTGCTTGCCGCAGATCGCGCCGGGCAACGCGTTCTACTGGGCGACGGGGATGGCTATGGACATTGCGGTGCGCACCGAACGCAATCCGGCGAGCGTGGTGCCGGAGTTGCGGGACTTGATGCGCAAGGCGAGCCCGGAGCTGGCGAACAGCACCTTCACAACCATGGAACAGGTGGTCGAGGACTCCTATGGAAGCCAGCAACTTGCCTCGCGGCTGCTGGAGATCTTTGGCGGAACGGCGCTCGTGCTGTGCATCGCCGGCATCTATGGATTGCTGGCTTACCTGGTGACGCAGCGAACGCGCGAACTGGGCATACGGATTGCACTCGGAGCGCAGCGCACACGTTTGACGGCGCTGGTACTGCGACAGGCGGGCGGGATGCTTATGGCTGGGCTTGCAGCCGGGTTGCTGCTTGCGTATGCCACGAGCCGCCTTGTCAGCACGCTGCTTTATGGAGTGAAGCCGCACGATCCGTGGACGATGGCGGCGACGACGCTGATTCTGCTGGCAGGCGGCCTGGCCGCTGCATGCATTCCGGCGCGGCGAGCGGCAGGCGTGGATCCGATGGTGGCTCTGCGCAGCGAGTAAGACGCCCCCGGATCAGAGGATCTCGGGGGCGCGAGTTATCGATTCGTGGCGCGCTTTCGCTACCAGGCGCGCTTTCGCTACCAGCGATAGACGGTGAGTTTGTGGATGTAAGAGGTTACCGATCCGCTGCCTTTGCTGGATCCTTCGATCTGGAATTGGACGTCGACGACGCCCGGTGCCCAGCCGAGGAAGTGCGCGGATTCGTGGGTGTATCCCCAGGCGTGCTGTGTGCCATCGAATGTCACCCAATCATGCGTGACGACGCCATTGGCATCGCGGTGCATACCAATTTGTATGTGATGCCACACATTGGGAGTCCAAGTCCTGGGGTCGCAATGGATGCCTGAGGCCCACCAGTGATCGAGCTTGCCGGAGGTGTAGCCGGATTCCCAATATCCCGTCCCGGTGATGCCCGCGCATTGCGTAGCCAAGATCACAGTCTCTCCGTTGGCCAACACCTGGTTGATATCCATCTCCAGGTTCAGCACCTCGGAGGGGTTTGGCAGGAAGACATATGTGTCGAGGACAAAATGTGTTGCCTGGGAACCCCCGGCCAGATTGAGATTCCAACGTTCCCCGCCGCGATCGGTGTAAGTCATGTAGAACTTGCGCGCATCGTCATAGACGGGAGTGGTAGCTGGATATACGGACGATCCTCTGGAGGAACCGGGCGTGCCGCCATCATGGATTTGTCCCCAAGGTCCTTTGCCATCCAAGTCGCCGGTGGAGGCGGCGTTCGCGGGAATGCCGAAGGAGCCGGAGGAGGACGGGGGCGGCGCCGAAGTGGTTGCGCCGCCTACGGTGAACTGCGTGTTCACGACCGGGCAGGCACCACGGGCGGTCCATGATTTGAAATGCACGATGTGTGTGCCGGCGGCGATGGCCTGGTGTGCGACGTCGATGTCGTACGCGGTTTCACCGCGAATGATGGTGGCGGAATTGTCGATGGAATATCCGAAGGCCGAAGGTGGGACGCCTTCACATCCGATATTGTGCGCACGTATCCACACGGGCGACGACACGTGAGTTCCGTTCACCGGGCTTGCGACGGTGATGTCAGCCGCCAGTGCTGGACGGGAGAGCAGTGCGCCACAGAACGCGAAGATGATGAGAGCGAGACCGCGCAGCGATGCAAGGCGCGGTGGCCGATGAGATGCGTCGGTAAACAGCATGCGAACTCCGTAGGGGGTACTTCAGGATGCTCCAAGAAGATTGACCAAACTATACGCCGCGGATTTGGATTTCGTTGCCCGCGAAGATCACTCTGTTTTGACAATGTGATAACGCGTGCGAAGCGCCGTCTGCGCAGCCCGCGAGGGTAGTGCGCAATTTGTTCCTATCCGCCGTATAGATCTTTTTCACTGATGACCGGCGCGGCTTGCTGCTGTGCTTTACCGGCGCGGCAAGCGGCGCCGAAGATAGCTCCGCTCGCATATCTTGACGGGAGCGAAGCGCATGAAACCGATGGGCTTGGGTAAGTCGTCGTAGATATCTTCCGTGGCAACTTGCATGAGGATATGTTTCTTGCCAGAAATCAGTGGTGCTGGAATCACGCAGGAAATTTTTCCACTACCCATGGTTTGGGCTCGGCGCTCGCGCTGGCAAGAACTAACCTCGAGCACGCCAGTATTGCGCATGGCTGCATGTGCAGGAAAGAGAAAGAAAGTCTTTCGCGGCAGCAAGCCATCCGGTGACGCGGCGCCGACGGCTTTTTGTCACAATTCGCACCCGCACCGATTCCCTAGGTCATTCGAGTGGAGTATAGTGCTCTCACATAGACAGTCGAGTGGGAGCAATGAATGGGAAATGGCAAGAGAGGTCCGGCGGCGGGAGAGATGCTGCAGGGCACGCTGGACATGCTGATTCTGCGCACGCTGGTGATGGGGCCGGCGCATGGGCACACGATCGCGCAGGTGATCGAGCACACATCGGAGAATGCGCTGGAGGTGGAGCAGGGGTCGCTGTATCCGGCGCTGCATCGGCTCGAGGATCGCGGGCTGGTGTCGGCGAAGTGGGGTGTGAGCGAGAATAATCGACGAGCGAAGTTTTATCAGTTGACGCCGGCGGGGAAGCGGAAGCTGGCGGCGGAGACGAGCAGGTGGCGGAGGATGACACGCGCGATCGGACTGGTTCTCGATGAACACAGACCGGGATGAACACAGACCGGGTGAATCAGCAGAGTGATGGGTAATAACGGGAGTGGCTTATGAATCTGCGGCGGTTTTTTGGACGCAAGGCGAAGGACGCGGAGCTGGCGGAAGAGATTCAGTCGCACCTGGCGCATGACGAAGACCTGCGCAGGGCGCGCGGCGTGGATGCGGACGAGGCGCGGCGGCAGGCGCGCGTGAAGTTTGGCGGGCGGAACACAGTGCGCGACACCGAGTGGCGGTATCGCTCGCTGCCCTGGGTGGAGAGCCTGTGGCGGGACTTGAAGTTTGTGGTGCGGTCGCTTGCGAAGACGCCAGGGTTCACCATCATCGCGATTCTGGTGATCGCGGTGGGGATCGGGGTGAACACGGCCGTGTTTTCGGTGATCAATACTGTGCTGCTGAAGCCGCTGATATTTCCGCATCAGGAAGAGTTAGTGGATCTGATGAACACGTCGCCACGAGGTCCGCGCGGGGGGGCGAATGTGCCGAAGTTCAGGATCTGGCGCGAGCAGACGAGCATTTTCTCGAAGGTGGCGGGATTCGACTTTGGCGGTGCAGGGCTGAACCTGACGGGCGGCGACAAGCCGCAGCAGGTGCAGGGTGTGCACGTCACGCAGCAGTACTTTTCCATGCTGGGCGTACCGGTGATCCAGGGGCGCACGTTCACCGAGGCGGAGGATTCGCCGAACGGCGGTCGCGTTGTGGTTCTGAGTTATGCACTGTGGAAGAGCCGGTTCGGCGGCAACGCGCAGATTGTGGGCTCGACAATCCAATTGGACGGGCAGCCCTACCTTGTGGTGGGCATCATCGGCAAGAGCTTCGTGACGGATACGCCGACCGATCTCTACCTGCCGTTCCAGTTCGATCTCAACACGCAGGACCAGGCGCACTACTTTACGGTGGCGGCGCGACTGAAGCCGGGAATCACGTACGCGCAGGCAAATGCGCAACTGAAGCTGGCCGCGGACGAATACCGCCGCACATATGGGCCACGGGCGATGGGGCCGCAGGATGGGTTCGGCGTGGTGTCGCTGGCTGAGGCGTGGGTGGGGGACGCGCGTGAATCCCTGTGGGTGCTGATGGCCGCGGTGGGATTTGTACTGCTGATTGCGTGTGCCAATGTGGCGAACCTGATGCTGGTGCGGGCCTCGGGACGGAGGCGCGAACTGGCGACACGCGCGGCGCTGGGCGCGGGACGCGGACAGATTGTGCGGCAGTTGCTGACTGAGAGCCTGGTGCTGGCGTTGACCGGCGGTCTGCTGGGACTGGTACTGGGCGCGACAGGCGTACGCCTGCTGCTGGCGATGGCGCCGACTTACATTCCACATGTCGGCGAAAATGGAACAGCGGTAGTTCCAGATATGCATGTACTGATGTTCACGCTGGGTGTGTCGGTGTTGACGGGGATTTTATTTGGGCTGGCACCGGCGATCAGCGCGTCACGACCGAACCTTGTTGCCGCGCTGAACGAGAGCAGCAGCCGCAGCGGCGTTGGGTTTCGCAATGGGAAACTGCGCTCGGCGCTGGTAATCAGCGAGATGGCGCTAGCGCTGATCCTGGTGATTGGCGCGGCTCTTTTGATCCGCACCTTCATGAAGCTGCAGGCGGTGGACCCGGGATACGACACGCGCAGAGTGCTGACGATGGCGATGTCGATCAGCGGGGATCGCTTTCAGAAAACAGCGGGCGTGGCCCAACTGGTGCGTGACGGCACCGATCGGCTGACCGCACTGCCGGGCGTGACGGATGCGGCGGCCGCATGCTGCCTGCCGCTCGATGGCGGCTTTGGACTGCCCTTCAATATTGTGGGGAGGCCGAAGGGCGACGCGCCGTTCACCGGAGGTGGCGGATACGACACGGTGTCGTGGAATTACTTCAATACCTTCAAGATCCCGCTGCTGCGCGGCCGCATGTTCACCGAGCAGGACAACGGTGCGGCACCGGGTGTGGTGATCATCAATGAAGCGCTGGCGAAGCACTACTGGCCGAAGGGCGATCCACTCAAGGATCGCATGGAGATCGCGCCAGGAGCCGGGCCGGCGTTTGCCGAACCAGCGCGGCAGATCATCGGCATCGTGGGCGACACGCGTTCGCGTTCGCTCGATAGCCCCCCAGACGAGATGATGTACACGCCGATTGCGCAGATGCCGGACGGGATGACGGCGCTGAACTCGCGCGTTGCACCGCTCATGTGGATCGTGCATACGCGCGTTGAACCACACTCGCTTGCGGCACCGATGGCGGAGGCGCTGCGCGTGGCGAGCGGCGGACTGCCGGTGGCGCATATTCGCACGATGGAAGAGATCGTCGTGCTGAACACATCGCGGCGGCGCTTCAACATGTTGCTGTTGACGATCTTCGGCGCGTCGGCGCTGCTGATGGCGGCGATCGGGATCTATGGGCTGATGGCCTACTCGGTGCAGCAGCGGACGCAGGAGATGGGCATCCGCATGGCGCTGGGCGCGCAGGCTTCGCACATTCGCAATATGGTGATCCGACAAGGGATGGTGCTGGCACTGATCGGCGTGGTGATCGGGATTGCGGGTGCGTTTGGGCTGACGCGATTTCTGGCTTCGTTCCTGTTCGATGTGAAGGCTTGGGATCCGCTGGCGTTTGTGCTGACGCCGCTGCTGCTGGGTGCAGTTGCGCTGCTGGCGGTGTGGGTTCCGGCACAGCGCGCGGTGCGGGTGGATCCGATGACTGCGCTGCGTTTCGAGTAGGATTTGCCATCCAGGCAGACGCGCCGGTGGCGCGAGTGGTGAGGTTCGCTCCCTCTGGTCGCTCACGATGGGTTTTGTGGGCGATCTGACTTCCAGCGTGTATAGGATGCTGGCATGACCGACATGGCGAACGGTTATGAGGAGCATGCCGCTGACTTCATGCGCCGCCGGCATCCGCACATTGGGCACAAGATGGCACGCGAATGGGCGCGTGAATTCGCGCCGGGCGCGACGGTGCTGGACCTGGGATGCGGCGATGGCGTCATCTCCGAGGCGCTGGTGGAGGCGGGCCTGGCGCTCTATGCGGTGGATGCTTCGCCGACACTGCTTCGCGCCTTCTGCGAACGCTTTCCCACCGTACAGACGGAGTGCGCGGCGGCGGAGGAATCGAGTTATTTCGATCGCACCTTCGATGGAGCGATTGCCGTGGGGCTGATCTTCCTACTGCCGGAAGATGCGCAGCGAATCGTGCTGTCCAAAGTTGCAAATGCGCTGAAGCGGGGCGGCAGGTTTCTATTCACGGCGCCGCGCCAGGCTTGTAGCTGGGTGGATGAACTCACCAAAGAGGAATCGCAATCGCTGGGTGCTGAGGTGTATGAGGGGCTGCTGCGTGGGTTGGGGTTTGAGGTCTCCCACGGGCGTGTAGATGAGGGCGAGAACCATTACTTCTTCGCCGTGAAGCGATAGCTTAGTGGCACTTTCCGCCGCTCATTGGATGCGCGATACTGAGAGGCTCTTCCTGAGGCAGATTACGGAAGCAATTCCGAGACCCGAATGAAGCACCACTGCGGGCGAAAGACCTATCCCTGACAACCCCATATCGAAACGGGCTAAGAGAAGGACGATGACGGCAGCTGCGTCGTAAAAGAGGAGGGCCGCAATGATGCCTCTCGCGGCCAGGCTCTCGCTGTCATTACGGGCCAGCCAGCACGTCAATCCCATTGCCAATATTGCCGCCCCGAGCATGCGGGTAGCCGAGATTGCCGCAGGCGCGTCAAGCGGAACCGCGAACAAAACAGAAATCACGAAGGATGGAAGCAAGGCAAACATCAGGCCGGCCAATACCTCTACAGCAGATTTCACGATCAGGAGAGTCTTCATGGAAACCTCCTCAGTGCGCATGCAGCTTGTCGTCGCGGACGCGAAAGCCGTGCCCAAAAGTTTCGTCAGCTGAGCGCTATCCAGTCAGAGGGAGTCCGGCGGATGTCTATGAGGGCCTGAAATGGAGCTTAGAGTGGCTACGGCAGATTACAACTGTCACTTGCGGCAGGTGCCCTCGGCTGCGGTTATCACAATATCGAAGACGCCATGCGAAGGACGATCAGTTGGTGTAGACGCGGACGTAGTCGACGAGCAGTTCTGCGGGGAATTTTGTGGTCGCGTCGGGGGCCTTGGGCCAGTTGCCACCTATGGCGAGGTTGAGCAGGAGGAAGACGCTGTTGCCGTTGTCGAAGGGCCAGACGGCGCCGGGACGGTTGAAGTCGGCAGGGGTGTTGGTGGTGTAGATGTTTGCTGGCGAGTCGACGTAGAAGCTGATTTTTCCCTTCGACCAGAGGATGCCGTAGGTGTGCCAGTCGGCAGCGGAGAATGCCGGGTCGGGCGGCGTGGGGTAGTGGCGCGTGGTGTCGCCGTTGGTGCCGTGGAGCGAGCCGGCGATCCAGTCCGGCTTGGGCGCGTTGATGTGCTCCATGATGTCCTGCTCGCCGGACGCGGGCCAGCCGGTTTCGGTCGCCATGGTGTTGCCGAGGGTCCAGAAGGCGGGCCACATTCCCTGATCCTCAGGAAGTTTCATGCGGGCTTCGATGCGGATGGTGCCGCTTCCGGGGAAGACGCTGAGGTGGCCCGCGGTTTTGAGACGCGCGGAGGTGTAGACGCCGGGCGTGGGCTGAAGAGCGACGATGTGGAGATAGCCATCCGGGCCGACGAACGCGTTGGGGTGTGCGGGGTCGCAGGGCGGATTGGCGTCACCCCAGGCGCAGTAGTGTTCGAACTCCTGGTTGCCGAAGCCGGTATGGCCGGTGTCATAGGCCCAAATATCGGGGTCGGGTTTTGGGCCCAGATCGGCCGCGGAATTGAACTCATCGCTCCACACCAGGCTTCCGGGGTTCACGGCGGTGAACTTCTCCGTGCTGACAGCGCCGGGCTTGCCATCGGCAATGGCGACGGCCTTGACGGTGAGATCGGAGGCGACGAGGAAGGGCGCGAGATATTGCGTGGACTGCGCGGTGGGGGTTGCGCCATCGGTGGTGTAGTAGATGGTTGCATCAGGCGTGCTGCCGGAGATGGAGACGATGGTGGCGTGATTGAGCGCCGCCGTCTTTGTGATGGAGGGTCCGGCCGGAGCGGCGGGAGCAACGGCTTGCGCGATGGCTCCAGCGGTAAATGCCATAGCGGCTGTCACGAATAGGATGGCCCGCATCTTTTGACTACCTCCGGAAGAGCGGCATGGCCGCGTGCACCAGAGTACCGCGGGACGGGGCGTCCAGGTCTACCGCCAAGGTCGTAGCTGGGACGCGGGATACGTCTGGGACGCAGGATACGGGCGAGCTACCGGCTGCGCAATGCTTCGCGTGCGGCGTCGCGGGCCTCGGCGGCTGCGGGTGACAGGGGCGTCCGGCTGGGCATGCGGGCAAGAAGCGCTTCGAGCAGGTAGGTGTGATTTTCAAAGAGCGCGAGCCGAACGGGATCGGGCGGGGAGTTCTGCCAAACGATGCTGTCCTGCTGGACGGATGTGAGCCAGCTTTGGAAGCTGCTGAGTTGAAAGTCGTCGCGCGTGATGACCACAAGCAGCGCAACGGCGAGGCGATCCTGCTCGCCGTAGGCGTATATGCGACCGGCTGAGGCAAGGCGCTGCTCGACGGCGGCGAAGAGCGTTTGCTGATCGGCTGGAGTGAAGCGCGGACTGCTGGCGAGCGCGGCAAGCAGGTCCGCGGTGTGGGCGGTGGAGTGGATCCAGCCCTTGGCGGGGTCGAAGCCACGCGTGTCGCGCTCGTCGCGCAGATAGGCGAAGGCGCTCGAGAGCAACGCGCGGTATTGCGCAGGCGAGAGGAAGGGTTGGCGGAGATCGCGCTGGGCGAAGGAGGCGAGGGTGAGCGCGGAGAAAGAACGACGTAAGACAGAGTCGTCGCCGGATTCGCTGATGCCGGAGGTGAGGTTCTGCTGGAGGGATGGCAGGAGGGTGAGGAGTTCCGCATTGGTGAGCTGGCCGTGGCGGATCCAAACGTCAAGGATGGTGTAGGCGAGCGTGTCGCGGAGTTCGGGGTCGGGCGATGCGAGCCAGGGTGTGAGCTGCTGGGCGAGCCCGATGGCCGAGGCGCCGGGTGGGACAGCGAAGCTGTGCGATGCGATATCGCGGAAGTATTGGCGGTCGTGCGGCGAGGCAGTGACCGTGGTAGAGGTTGCGGCCTGTGCACGCAGCGCGGGGCAGGCGGCCAGGATGATCGAAACAATCGTGGTTACGATAAGCCTCGGCATGATCTTTCTCCTTACTTGCAGAGGCCCATACGGTACGGAGAAGATTATCGCGCAATGGCGGAGAAAGGGAGTGGGTTGGGACAGTCAGTCAGATCTCGAGGGGGAAATCTTGGGTACGAAACTCGGGGCATTCGGACCTGAGCCAGGAGCGCCTGTGCCACACTGAGTCGTATGCTTCTTCGTCCAGCCGAGCCTGCGGATGCCATGGGAGTAGCGCGGGTGCACGTGCGCTCCTGGCAGGCGGCCTATCGCGGGCTGCTTCCGGATGCGTATCTTGATGGGCTGCGCGCGGAGGACCGGGCGCAACGGTATCGCTTCGCGAGCGAGGATGTGCGCGATCCGGCGACGGTGCTCGCGATCGAAGATGGGGTGATCTGCGGATTCGCCACGACAGCGCCGGCGCGCGATGCGGATGTAGTGGACGATGGCGAAGTGTTCGCGCTTTATGTCGATCCGGATTGGTGGGGCCGCGGTTACGGTGCCGCATTGATCGCTGTAGCGCGAAGACGGCTGGTGGATCTGGGATTTCGGAACGCCGTGTTGTGGCTGCTGGCGGGCAATGCTCGCGCGGACCGTTTTTATCGCATCGATGGGTGGGCGCCGGATGGGCCCGCGCGCACGGATTCGGTGTGGGGCGTCACGGTGGATGAGGTGCGGTATCGGCGTGCGCTCCTATAGAGGGGCAGAGAGACAGATGCTCACGCCGCTATGGAGACGTGAGCACCTGGTTCATAGGACCGGATCACTGAAGCGCAGCGCCTAGCGTTAGCGCAATCCGCCCGACGCGGTGATCAGCTCGCCGGTGAGCCAGCTGGAGTCGTCCGAGGCGAGGAAGGTGGCGAGCGGGGCGATGTCGTTGGGCTGGCCGATGCGACCGAGCGGAGTGTCGGCGACCAACTCCTTTTCCCAGTCGCTGCCGATGACGCCAGCGGTGACGGTGCCTTCGGTTTCGACACCGCCGGGGTTAATGGAGTTGACGCGAATCTTGCGCGGCGCCAGCTCCTTCGCGAGGACGGCGGTGATGGAGTCGACTGCGCCCTTGGTGGCCGTATAGACGACAGTATTTGGAGGATTGACGGTGGTAACGGCGGAGCCGACGTTGATGACGCTGCCACCGGCTGGGTTGAAGACCTTCAGCGCCTCGCGCGTGGCCTGGAGCAGGCCGAGCACATTGATATTGAAGTGGCGATGGAAGTCCTCCTCGGTGAAGCCGTCGACGGGCGAGAAGCTGTAGACGCCCGCATTGTTGACCAGGATGTCGACGTGACCGAAGGCCTTTTTGGTCTCGGCGAAGAGGCGCTGGACATCCGCGGCGAGAGCGACGTCGCCCTGTACGGCGATGGCCTTGCCGCCCTTGGTGGTGATATCGGCCACGACCTTATCTGCGCCCTGGCGGCTGGAAGCATAGTTGACGACGACTTTGGCGCCGGCGGCAGCGAGGTCGCGGGCGATCTCCGCTCCGATGCCCTTGGACGCGCCGGTCACGACGGCGACCTTTCCCTGAAGCTTGCTCATGGCTATTTCTCCTCTTTTGAAGCTTAGATAAGTGTCGAACTGAAGAAAAGATGATGTGCCGAAGGAAAGGATTCGGGATTTCAGATTGGTGGGAGGTTAAAGACTGGCGAGGCGGTCGAGGTAGGCGCGGAGGACCTCACGCTGGAGCGTCAGGTGGGCGAATTTGCCCTGACGCTCGATGCGGACCAAGCCCGCGTTTTCAAGCTCTTTCATGTGATGGGAGAGGGTGGCGGCACTGATGGGCTGCGATTCGGCGATACAGGTACAGGGCGTGGCGCATTGGCGACGGCCGATCTCAGCGAGGATCTCGTAGCGGCGGGGTGCGGCGAGGGCCTTGGAGATGAGGGAGAACTGGCGGTCGGTGAGGGCGGCCTTCTTTGTAGGGCGGAGACGCTTTTCTGCCATCAAGTTCTACATTACCCCCGAATGCGAGCGTGACCGGCAAATTTAACACTATGCGGGTTGACATACATCCTGCTGTTACATACCGTCAGGATATGTCGAGCTCTCTTCGAATCGCCTCGCAGTGTTGTTGCAACTTGCTGCGCACGGGTTCGGCTGGAGCACAGTCGGTGCGGATACAGCACTGATCGAGACCTAAAGCTCTGAAGACCGAACGCCCCGTCGCAGCCAGCTCTGCGACGGGGCGTTTGTTTCTCTCCCCCAACTCGACGCGGAACTGGCTCACCTTCAACGTACGAACCAGAAAGAAGATGCCATGAGTGACGAGATACGAAACTCCGAGAGACCAGGGAGCGGGGGGACCGCGCCTACGCGGCGATGGCTGTCGCTCGATAGCTGGGCGGTGCTGGTGGCGCTGGCGGCTGCGGCGCTGGTGAAGCTGCACATATTGAACTCGGTGAAATGGTGAGGAGGGGACGATGAGCACATCTTCTGTCACTCCATCGACTACGGACGCGTGTGTTGCCGCCTCGATTGGCAATCGTGCCGCGAAGGCGACCGAGCCGCTTCCGATTCGCCTGCTGCGGCTGGTGCCTGGACTCTTGCTGCTGGCGGCCGTCGGTTTCGGGGGCAAGGTGATCGAGCAGTCGATCGCGCGCTACGGCAAGGCGCATCACCTGACGCTGCCGAATATCGAGTATGTGCTGTGGGCGATTCTGATCGGGCTGGTGATTGCGAATACTGTCGGCGTGCCGAAGATCTTCGCCGCGGGTGTGGCCACGTACGACTTCTGGCTGAAGGTGGGGATTGTGCTGCTGGGCTCGCGCTTTCTGCTTGGCGATGTGCTACGGCTGGGCGGGATCAGCCTGGGACTGGTGGCGATCGAGATCACGCTGGCGCTGGCACTGATGCACGGGCTGGGGCGCGCGTTCGGGTTGAAGCCGAAGTTGACGTCGCTGCTGGCAGTGGGTTCGGCGGTGTGCGGCGTGTCGGCGATTATTGCGACGCAGGGAGCGATCGATGCGGATGAAGAGGAGTCCTCGACGGCGATCGCGGCGATCCTCGCGCTGGGCGCGCTGTCACTGTTTACGTTTCCACTGATCGGGCACAGCCTGCACCTGAGCGATCACGCGTACGGATTGTGGGCGGGCCTCGCGGTGGACAACACGGCGGAGGCGACGGCAGCGGGCGCGCTGTACTCGGATGTTGCGGGAAGGTTTGCCGTGCTGGTGAAGACGACGCGCAACGCGATGATCGGGTTTGTGGTGCTGGGCTATGCGATCTATTGGTCATCACGCGGGCAGGCGCAGCGTGTCGGCAACAAGGCGCGCTTTCTGTGGCAGAAGTTTCCGCGCTTCGTGCTGGGCTTTCTGCTGATCTCACTGCTGGCCAGCCTGGCGGTATTCACGAAGCCACAGTTGACAGCGCTGGGGAACCTGTCGCGATGGGCGTTCCTGCTGACGTTTGCCGGTGTGGGGTTGCGCACGAATATTCGTGAGCTGGGCAAGCAGGGCTGGCGGCCGCTGGCGATCGGTGCTGTGGGTGAGGTGGCGATTGCTGCGATCACGCTTGCGCTGGTGTTTGGGGCGGACCGGTTGTTCCACGTCTGAGGATTTGCCATCCAGGGGATCTGCCATCCAGGCAGACGCGCCGTTGGCGCGGATGGTGGGGTTCGCTTCCTTTGGTCGCTCACGTTGGGTGATGTGGGCGACCTGACTCCCGCACATCAAACGCGAGATGTGGGCAGCGACGACGGCGATTTCTGTAGCAGCGTATTTAGGATTGCACTACTGATTTAGTCGCTCGGGCCACTGCGTTAGTTTCACATTGACCACAGGGGATACGGGATCCGGGGTCATCCTCATCGAGTCTAAAACTCGTGTACCCACATTCCAATCGAGGTGATGTGCCAGAAGCCAGTGCTCCAGCTTAAGCGAGTTGTACCGCTTGCCCTCTAACGTCTTCCACGAATTCAAGAGTGCCTGGCCCGCGCCGGCGTAAGGTTCGATTCCTTCCAGACGTAACTGGCCGAAGCTGTAAGGTTTTCCCTCATCTATATCAATGAACAAATCGATGGTGCGGCGTGACTCGTCAATCGATGTTTCGGGGACTGCAGCGAGATTGACATATCCCCTTGTCTCGTAGAGTTTTCTCAGATCCTCCAGGCCCAGTTCCATCTTTCCTTCATTGAAGATCTCGCCGCTGCGCACCGAGAACAGGTTCCGTAGCCGGGTTGCGGGGAAGATGGTCACCTTCTGGAAGTGGATTTCAACAAGACGATACTGGGCTCCCTGCTGCACCTTAACGGTCACGCGAGCCATCCCTTTCCTCTCGCTTTGTGGAGGAAAGGAAATCTTCGGCTCATCGACAACGGCCCGGTCATACCCTAAGTTTCTTAAAGCGACTCCAATGCGGACGCCGATTTCCGCTTGGAGATACGTCTTGTGTTGGAACGAGTGAACGATCCGGTCGCGATCAGCGTCAGGCAGGCTGTTCGACTCGATCACCAATTTGCCGATCCGGATGTTGTTCGCGGCTTTCGCAAAGCACAGTTGTCCCAGTCCTGCACTCGCGAGCAGGAAGACTGCGAGATATCTGACAAAAATGTGCATTGCACATCTCGCTGGGGAGTTGGCCGACGGCCATCATAGGTTAAATCCAAAAAGAACCGCAACAGCGACGATGCTGGCTATGCGATCTCTCACCGTGCGAGTTGCGTGGGGTGGGGCACTCAGTTCTACTCTTCGCGCAATAAGGATGCGGGCTCGATGCCGAGCGCGCGGCGGGCGGGAAGTGCGGCGGAGAGAATGCCGGTGGCGACCATGGTGAGGACGACGGCGCAGACGACGAGCGGATCGTTGGCGCTGGCGCCGTAGACAATGGCGGCGAGGATGCGGGTGCTCGCGAGGCCGAGCAGAAGTCCAAGCGAGCAGCCGATGAGGACGATGGCGGCGACGCGGCCGAGCGCGGTGTTGAGGATGCTCTGACGCGGAGCGCCCAGGGCGAGGCGGATGCCGAAGTCGCGCATGCGGCG
>DASZGZ010000238.1:0-3321 GCA_035938355.1 Acidobacteriaceae bacterium | reverse complement strand
TCAGGAACGTGTTATTTGCCACCTGAATTGCCGAGTAAAGGCCCAATCCCAGAGTCAGGGTTGCGTCCACAAAGTCCACGCGAATCCGGTAGTAGCGGCAGAACACCAGTGCAAACAGCACCGTTCCCAGGATGGCCAGTTCCATTCCGCGTTCGGCTGTGAGAAGCACGCGCGTAATCCATGGCCCTCGCGATTCTGTAGTCAGGATGGCCGTACCAACGATTAACGTGGCGACAAAAGTGAGAACGGCGCGGCAGAGCCTCCAAATACCGGGATAAGGTCCGAGCAGGTAATAACAGATCTCAACTACCACCGCTGCGCGCAGCAGCATCAAGAAAGACTGTGTGATCCAATACGTCCAGAGAGCCGCGGGCGACGCGAGACCTAGCGTCAGGATGGGGATCCATCTTATGATATCGCACGGGATAAGCGCGCAAAGGTAGATGGTGAAGAGGCGGAAGCGGCCGTAGACTCCCCGGCGCAGGGCCAGGACGCACACTCCCGCCTCAAGCGCTATGCCCCCGCCGTACTGCAGGAGTTCGACTGGCGTGAGACTCATGGCAGTAAGACGAGATGATAGCATCGGATGTTCGACAAACGAACACCCACGCGAACGACGAGGATTAAGCTCGCACAGACGCGCCGATGAGCGGCAGCGCATTTCCCGGCTCATCGAAAAGAACTGGCACCGGGGGCACGGGGCTGCCGCTGCCGTCGGCTCGCTGCACGGGCACCGGCGGGACGGGACTGCCGCTGCCGTCATTGCATAGCGTGATCGAGTTTACCGAAGGGGTGTTGACTGCGAAGCCCACAGGCGTTAGTATCGTCAGCGCTACCGCGATCAGAACTGCCACTGCGGTGAATCTGTTCATCGGTGACTCCTCCTGAGCCAGGAGTCTGGCGATGAAGGCGGGGCGGGTTACTGAGAGCGGCGAAGATTTTCAGAAAACGGAACGGGGGCAGCGGTGGAATCTTTAGAGCGGTTCTCTCAAAATCAGCGCGTCATCGAGGAATTTACTTCGCGCGTACTCTCGGATATCTCCACTAATTTCGGGCGGCTGCTGCACGTGTCCACGCTGCGCAATGTTTCCGACGGCCGATACCGCCACCCTCTTTTGGAAGAAATTTACGCGGAGCCGGCGGTTCATGAGGGATTGCTCTACTGCCACGAGGAATTGTTCGCAAAGGTTCTGGAGACTTCGCTGGAGCAGCAGGAGTGGGATTTGCGGCTGTATCTCGCGGGGTTCGACGCACCGCCGGAGGAAATAGTCGGCCGGTGGCTTGAGATTGATTACTTCCGGGCGCTTGTGCCGTTCGGCACGCCGTCGTATCTGCGTGATCTCTTCTTCTCGAATCTCCGCATGGTCCTGGGCCTGATCGTTGCAAGAAGCGCTACGCTGCAAACAGCCGCATAGCCATCCCCACTACCTGTCCTAGAATCTCTGCCTCGTCCGGAAACTTCGGCATTTCAGGCACACAACGCGACAACGGATGCGGCTGCAGGACCAGCCGGTCACGGTCTCGCGAACACCAGCAACACCTATAGCCTTCACGTAATTCTACAAAGTATATGGGCCTATCGAACTCATTTGGCCAGCCGGAGTTCTCCACACGCCGCCGCGTAGGGTCGAACAGCACAATCGAGCCGGGGCGAAGCAGCGGCTCCATCCAGTGGTCCTCGGTTCCGATAAAACCCATTCGATAGCGCGACGGCCCTTCGGAAAGCGCCACTGAAAGCGCGTCCCATCCCTGGGCCTGCGGCCTTAGAAAAGTAGTTCGCGTAGGTGCGGGAGATCGATCAAGTGGCGGCTCCCGGGAGGTCGCAGCCGCCGGCGCCGTTTGCCCGTCATGAGTTGCAAGTACATGCGTATTGGGCGCCGGCTGTTCCACGGCGTCTCGCAGATACTCGGTGAGCGGCACGTCGAACCACTGGCACACTTCGAGCAGGTCGAGGTGATAAATCGCGCAGAGGCTGTACAACTTGTAAAGGCTGGGCGTCACGCCGCCGTTCTCAATGTCGGCCAGCCGGCTGAGACGAATGATGAAATCCGGGCGTCCTCGGCGTTGCGCCACCTCATAGCTGGCGCGTTCCACATCCCGGTAGGTGAGCCCCAAACGCTCGCGGACCCGCCTCAGCGAACTCCCTGGAACCACAGGCGTCTCCCTCGCGCGACAGAGTGGAGTCGGGCGGCCCGCCGGGTCAATACATAATAATACTGTATTATTTGTTCAGTTAACAGAACAAGCCATGGCACTTTCAGAGCCAGCCTACGGCGTCGCTCAGGGATGCTCCGCTTGACACGCTTGGCGACGGCATGAAACGATTCGACGCTTTTTGCGTGCGCCGCTTGGCGGAAGATGAGCGCGGCTGCTCGCCGTGCTGCCAACATGGCCATAGCAAAGTACTTTCGGGACCCTTTCAAATGGTTTCTCTTCGAAATCGGGGCGGGCTACTATGCTCGAAAGCTCGCCACCGGCCCTGAAGCCGATATCCGGCGCGATTTCGTGGAATTCCTGAATCTCGCGCCTGTCCAAAATGGCAATCCCCAAGTTCGACTCCTCGATGTCGGCTGCGGTCCCGGACACGTCACTCGCGCTCTCGCTCGACGCGGATACGACGCAACAGGAGTCGACCGCAGCGTGCGTCTCCTTCAGATTGCGCGTCGCAACGCGCGGCGCGAGGGCTTGCAGACGAAATTCGAGCGCTCGTCTTCGGACAGGTTGCCTTTCGCTGACGGCAGCTTCGACTGCGCGATCGCGACGGGAGTCATCTACTGGGTGGAGTATCCGTTGGCGACGCTCCGCGAGATGGTGCGAGTGGTGAAGCCCGGCGGAGTTATTGGAGCGCTTGATCCGCATGCATCAATGTCTATCGCGCGGGTGCGAACCTATAACTCCGAGCATCATCTGAGTCGCCGCGACGCCCGCAAAATGACCGCTTGGGCCACTTCTGCTGAATTTAACCGGCGTTTTGAAGAAGTCGATCTAAGGAAGTTGCTAACCGACGCAGGACTCGCAAGTCTCACCCTAGAACCTCAAATGGACGGAATGGTGTGGTTTTCGAAGGGGATCGTTCCGCCGCGCGTGTGAAGGGCAGAGAAACTGTTATGCTGATTTCATCATCCAAGTTTTCAAGGCGATGGAGGCCGTGTCATTCTGGGAGACTACATGAAGAAGACGGTGTGGCTGTTCGCTGTTTTGGCACTCGCTGCGGCGGCAGGCGCGCAGCAGGTTGGCTCGCCTCCGAAGTCTGTGACGCCGCCTGCCGCGCTGACGCCGGCACAAACCGGCGCGGCTTCTACTCCTGAGTTCCTGCAAGCC
>DASZGZ010000237.1:0-4606 GCA_035938355.1 Acidobacteriaceae bacterium | reverse complement strand
CCAATATCACAAAGTACACTCAGCAGGATTTGCTTGAAGGGATCCGGCAATGGCGCTCGGAGGTTTCTGAAATAACGCCCGAACCACCCATCAAGCTCGACCTCGACAAGGCAGCTTAATAAAAGGCAGCCTAAAGAAAGGCAGTCCAGGGAAAGGCTTAAGCGGAATCACCGGCTGCAGAGTGGCGTAGTGATTGCGCCACTCTGTCGCGTTTGCACCAACGAGCCGAGCCGTAAGTCCTTATGCAAGACGAATTAAGCGATAACCGCTTCAGAAAGACGAATTTGACCCTCGGGAGGCCGTCTATCTAACTGAGCCAGCAGCAGTTACAAACCGCTCTCCGGTGACGGGAGGGGGGAGGGGGTGGGTAACGTGACTATGCCGCTAGCGCGCTTCGAGAACCCCGGCTCACAACAGAGCACTTACTATAATGACGCCCATGGAATCCGCACCCCGCCATCAATGCCTCATCTACCAGGGAGCCCCATCGAAACATCTCCCGGCTCTGGCCGAGACGATGCGTGAAAAGCTCCGGCAGAATTATCGCTGCCTTTATCTCAACAGCCCGCCCATGGTCGCCGGCCTGCGCTCCTATCTCGCCGCCACCGGTGTCGAGGTCGCGCAGGAGATCGCCAAAGGCCGCCTCATCCTGTCCTCCGATCAGCAGCACCTCGCCGATGGACGCTTCGATCTAGACCGGATGTTGCTCACTCTGGAGAACGTGCTCGACAATGCGTTGCGCGATCGCTGCGCAGGACTCTGGGCCGTCGGCGACATGACCTGGGAACTCGGCCCGGAAAGGGAACCCGCCCGGCTGCTGGAATACGAATGGCGTCTGGAAAAAATCTTCCGCCAGCGGCCCGAGCTCAGCGGCATCTGTCAGTACCACGCCGATACACTGCCTCGCCGTATGTTGCGGCAAAGCCTGCTCGTTCATCCGTCCATCTTCGTCAATCAGACCCTCTCGCTCGTCAATCCGCTCCACCTGCATTCCGAAGCGCGACCCAACGAAGTGGACGACAGCCCGAATCTCGACGCAGCCGTCACGCACCTCTGCGAGTCGAGCGAGGTCGGCCAGGCATAAGCTGCCCAGGCATTAGCTGAATAGAACGGGCGCAAATCAGAGCACAGGAGTTGTGAAAACGGCTTACTCCCGCGGAGGCAGCGGAAACATCTCCCGCACCAGCGCCATCCCTTCCTCGGTCGTCGAGATCATCCCCTCAAGCTGCGCATCCTCTGCCGCATCGAGCATCGCCTTGAACCCCGGCCCCGGCCGGTAGCCTGCCGCGATCAGGTCCGCACCCGTCACCAGCAGACGAGGCTTCACCTCCTCCGCCGGCGCCGATTGAAAACGCGCCTTCGCGAACTCGTAAAGCTCCAGCCGATTGTGGCTGGACGTCACATCCAGCCGGTGCAGCTCCAGGTGCTCGTCGAAGTGCGGCAGCCGGAAGAACCGCTTCAGCGTCGACTCCTTCATCTTCCCGATGTCGCCGAAGCGCATGTGGTTCGCCACCAGCGACAGGATCTGCTCCGTGTCCTCGTTCGAAAAGCGCATCCGCCGGCAGATCGCCGCCGCCATCCGCGTCCCAATCTCGGCATGGCCGTTGAAGCGGATGCGATCGCTCACCGAGTACGTCGGCGGCTTGCCCACATCGTGCAGCAGCGCGCCCCACGCCAGCGTGGCCGGGCTCCCCGCCGGCAGTTGCTTCAGCAGCAGCAGCGTGTGCACCCACACATCCCCCTCCGGGTGCCACTCCGGCGGCTGCGCCACACCCTTCATCGCCGCCACCTCCGGAAGCACCTGCTCCAGCAGTCCGCTGGCATCGAGCATTTCAAATGCAGCCGCGGCGTGTCCTTCCGTCAGCATGCGCGTCAGCTCATCCCGCATCCGCTCGCGGCTCACCTGCCCAATCTCGCGCGCCAGCACGCGGATCGCCGCAAAGGTCTCCCGCTCGATCGTGAACTCGAACCGCGCCGCAAAGCGCACCGCGCGCAGCATCCGCAGCTTGTCCTCGGTGAAACGCCGCATCGGTTTGCCGATCGCCCGCACCACGCCCGCCCGCAGGTCCTCGCGCCCGCCCACATAATCCAGCACCGCGGAAGCCGCGTCGCCGCTCGCCAGATACTCATCCACATCCAGCAGCATGCCGTTGATGGTGAAGTCGCGTCGCAGCACATCCTGCTTCGGATCGTCCGCGTACTCCACCTCGTCCGGCCGCCGCCCGTCGCTGTACACGCCATCCGACCGGAACGTCGCCACCTCGGTGACGATCTCCTGCCCATCCACCAGCATCGGTACCAGCACCACGCCGAAGTGCGCACCCACTCCGAATGCCTTGCGGAACAGCGCCATCACATGGTCCGGACGCGCATCCGTCGCCACGTCGTAGTCCTTCGGCGCGTCGCCCATCAGCATGTCGCGCACACATCCGCCCACCAGGTACGCACGATGCCCCGCGCCCGCCAGCGTATGCACCACCGCCGCGGCCGCTTCCAGCCCGCTGCTGAACGCGACGCTCACTCCTCTAGTATGGATGATGGTGAATGACGCTACGCACACCGGATCAGGCCTCATACTCGGCATCGAGAGCTCCTGCGACGAGACCGCCGCCGCCGTCGTCGAGCGCGGCCGCCGCCAGCTCTCCAACGTCGTCGCCTCCCAGATCGCCATTCACTCTCCCTACGGCGGCGTCGTCCCCGAGCTCGCCTCCCGCGAGCACCTCCGCGCCATCGTCCCCGTCGTCGATGCCGCCCTCCGCGAAGCCGGCATCACCATGCCGGACGTGGACGCCATCGCCGTCACCGAAGGCCCCGGCCTCGCCGGCGCCCTGCTCGTCGGCATCGGCTACGCCAAGGCCCTGGCCTGGGCCCTCCGCAAGCCGCTCATCGCCATCAACCACCTCGAAGGCCACATTCACGCCGTGCTGCTGGAGCACGCCGCCTCCCTGCCCACAGCCGGGCCGCTCCTCGCTCTCGTCGTCTCCGGCGGCCACACCAACCTCTATCTCGCCGAGCACCGCGATACCGGGTGGCACTACCGCAACGTCGGCCACACCGTCGACGACGCCGCCGGCGAGGCCTTCGACAAGGTAGCCAAGCTCCTCGGCCTCGGCTACCCCGGCGGCCCTTGGATCGACCACCTCGCTACCCACGGCAACCCCGGGGCGGTACCCTTCTCCTTCGCGCAAATCAAAGCAAAAGCGCATCGCGGCGGCCAACGGCCCTCCGGCGCTCCTTTTCTCTTCAGCTTCAGCGGCATCAAGACCGCTGTCCTCCGCTATGTCGAGACACACAACATGGCGGGCTCCATAGCCGCCCGCCGCGCCCAACTTGACGCGCGCCGCCAGCAGCTCACAGCAGAGATGAAGCCCGCCGACGCCCTCGCGCTCCTCGCCCCCCAGACTTTGGACCAGCAGACCCTCGACCTGCTTGCCTCCTTCCAGCGTGCGGTCGTCGATGACCTCAAGCGCAAGGCCTTCGCCGCAGCCGAGCACTACGGCGCTCACGGCCTGCTGATCTCCGGCGGCGTCGCTGCCAATCGCGAGCTCCGCACCCGCTTCACGGCAACAGCAGCGGAACGCGGCCTGCCCATCGCCTTTCCCGCCCTCGCGCTCTCCACCGATAACGCCGCCATGATCGCCGCCGCAGCCTGGCCAAAACTGCTCGCCGGCGACTTCGCACCCCCCTCCCTCTCCGCGCGCGCCACCCTGCGGCTCGGTGCGGAGGCCGCACTCCCGTAAAATCGCTGGAGACGCCCGGATCACCAGTCCTACCCCAACGCATGACACTTCAGCTCTTCAACACACTCAGCACACAGATCGAACCTCTCGCCCCGGCCGACGGCAAAGCTCTCACGCTCTACGCCTGCGGCCCCACCGTCTACGACTACGGCCACATCGGCAACTTCCGCACCTTCGTGCATGTCGATCTGCTGCGCCGCTTTCTCGAGCAACAAGGCGTCCCCGTCAAGCACGTCATGAACATCACCGACGTCGACGACAAGATCATCCGCAATGCCGCCGCGCAGGGCGTCTCGATCGCCGACTACACGCCGCGCTACGAGCGCGCCTTCCTCGAAGACCTGCGCGCGCTCGGCTGTCTCGATCCGGTCATCATGCCGCACGCCACCGAGAACATTCCCGAGATGGTCGCTCTCATCCAGAAGCTCGAGCACCGTGGCCTCGCCTATCGCACCGAGGATGGCTCCTGGTACTTCCGCATCAGCGGAGATCCCGAGTACGGCAAGCTCTCCAAGAAAGACCTCGCCGGCAACACCGCCGGCGCGCGTGTCGATGTCGATGAGTACGAGAAGGACTCCGCATCGGACTTCGCCATGTGGAAGGCGGCGAAGCCGGGCGAGCATGCATGGGACACGGCGCTCGGACACGGTCGTCCCGGCTGGCACATCGAGTGCTCCGCCATGGCCATGAAATATCTCGGCGAAACGCTCGACCTCCACGCCGGTGGCGAAGACCTGATGTTCCCGCATCACGAGAATGAGATCGCGCAGTCGGAATTCGCGACCGGCAAGACCTTCGCGCGCCACTGGATGCACGTCCGCTTCCTGCTTGTCGAAGGACGCAAGATGTCGAAGTCCGATGGGAAC
>DASZGZ010000236.1:0-1834 GCA_035938355.1 Acidobacteriaceae bacterium | reverse complement strand
GGAGTTAACGTTGGTGAGTGGAGGGCCTCTTCTACATGCTCTTCGACAATCAAAAAAGAGCTCGACATCCTTGCCGAACGGGGCGCAGTACTGGATGCATGCCGCCGCTCGATCCCGCGAGAACAGAGACGAACTCATGCTGAGCAGACCAGCGATGGGTCAGAGCACGCCGAACTTCTCGGCACGCCGCCGCCTCATTACGGACGGCCTGACCAAGCGGTTCCCTGCGACGCTTGCGCTCGATCGCGCCGACTTCGATGTCCGTCAGGGGCGAAGTTCACGCACTGCTCGGCCAGAACGGTGCGGGCAAGTTGACGCTCGTTAAGATACTCGCGCGAGTTTACGCAGCTGACGCCGGCGACATTTGCTTCGCTGGCCGCGGCGTTGAGCCCGGATTGACCGCGACGCCTTCTTCGGAGCGGCGGCTAGAGACGAAGCCGATTCAATTGGCGGCGGCGCTTTTCCGATCACGGGCTTGGTGGGCTTAAAGAACGTCCACGGGTTGGCAAGAAGCTGATCTACGGCAGGTCACGAACAAGCGCATTCTGGGGCTTCTGGACAAGCCGCCGCCCACGGGATTTGCGCGGTGGACCGTTCCGATCGTCTGACTATCCCAGCTCACCATAGGGTTACCTACTTGGTCGAGGACGGTCGAGATTGAGGCGCGATCGCCTGTCTGGCGGGAGCGGGTTCCTTCGCGTCAGATCCGCTTCACTGCTAGCCGCACGCCAGTGTCGGGGCGGACAGTCATGGACATGGTCGGCATCGGCAAGGAATTGGGCCCCAACTCGAAGCGGAAGCGCGCGAGAAGAGTGGCCAGGATGATGTGTGCCTGCATCATCGCAAAGTTCGCGCCGACGCAAACGCGCGGTCCCGCGCCGAATGGAAGATAAAGATAGCGATCGCGAGCGCGCGCGGCCTCCGGTGAAAACCGGTCCGGGTCAAACTCGTTTGGGCGTTTCCACCACATCTGATGCCGATGGAGTGCGTAGATTGGCAGGAACAGCACGTCGTTCGGCCGGATATCGCGGCCGCCGAGGGTGTCGGCTCTTCGGACATTGCGCGCCAGCATGCCGACCGGCGGGTAAAGACGCATGGCCTCTTCGATCACCTGCTTCACGTAGGGCGTCGCTTCCATGTGACTGGCGCCTGCTGGAGAATCGCCAAGGGCCGCGCGAGCTTCTGCCTGCGCCCGCTCCTGCGCCTCTGGATGCAGAGCCAAAAGGAGCAGCGACCAAGACAGCGCCAGCGCCGTCGTTTCGTGGCCGGCCACGATGAAGAACTGCATGTTGTGCAGAAGATCCGTCGGTGACATGCGCCTACCCGTCTCCGAGTCCTGAGCCTTCAGCATATGGTCAAGGAGGTCGTCGGCGCCGCCAGTTGCCTGCTGTCGCCGTGCTTCTATGGCTCGGGCGACCATGCTGTGCATGGTTCGAACCGCGCCGAGACCGAGCAGCACCCCGGGCCGAGGGATCCAGTTCGGCACCCGAAGAAAGTCAAGCAGGGACGCCTTCCCAGCGGTCTCGAAATACCTGAGGATGGCATGGCTATAGGCGTCGGCGTCGAAGTGCTCGCGGCCAGACAAGGCCACCTCGCAGATGACGTCAAAGGTGGCTGACAGCATCTCTCCGACCAATTCAGGATGCTCGCTGCCACGCATGAGCCGCTCTGCCGCTCGCTCGGCTGTAGCCGTCATCACCGGCGCGAGTGCCGTCACGTTGCGCTGTGCGAACACTGGCGCGACCGCTCTGCGTTGCCAGCGCCACGAGTCGCCCTCCGAAGTGAACAGGCTGTCACCAACGGCCGGGCGCAGCATCCGCAGCATCACCTCTGA